>JADFYH010000007.1 GCA_015233135.1 Deltaproteobacteria bacterium | reverse complement strand
AGCCCAGAAAAAAACAAATTGCATCGATAGGGACCCACCTATAAAAAGAAAAAATAAGATCCGTCGCTACGCTCCGAGTGGGTCCCTATCCTTGCGGATCACTGGGTCCCTGTCTTGCGATTTCGCAGAGATCAATCCCCTTCGAAATGTGGCCTGGTGGGGCGTGTTTTCCATCGATAAAAATGCGGTGGCGCATATCGATGCCTTGAAAGATTTCCAAATGAGTTCCGGCCTTCAGATCGCCATTCAAGTAGGCCCCCGCCTGGTGGACAATGGGCACGTAGTTTCGGGCCTCAAAACCAATATCTCCCAAAAAACCTTTGTGGCCCAAACGGCCGATTCTGAAATCATTTTGGGAGTCACCCAAAAAGGCCTACTCGACTCGATAGATCTTGCCAAAATTTTAGCCAATGAACTGAAGGCAAAAGAGGCGCTTTGCTTCGATGGGGGATCCTCGACACAGCTATATTCTAAGATTAATGGAGTGGTGAAAGAGGTGTTTGGACTTTCACCGGTGGTGAGTGGAGTGGTGGTGGTCCCAAGGTAGATTTTCATAATGTATAGAAAATACCAATTTTTGCCCCTTTCCATACATTATGAATTTATAATTTCATATTGACAGATATTGTCATTTTTATGAATATATCCGGTGATATGAAATTAAGTTTTTCCGATAGCCTTTCTTTTCAAAAAGCCATTGAAGCTCAAAAAGGGGTGTTTTCTTGGGCAGATCTGGCGAATTTTTTTCATAAATCCGATTCCTACAATTTGAATCGAGCGATCAAAAGCTTGCTGGAAGAAAAAGCTCTTTATCGTTTTTGTAAGGGTTTCTATGTTACTCGCGATGCGAACCTCGAGTGGCTCTCCATGAGAATTTGTCCAGAGTCTGCAATTAGTTTCACAACCGTGTTAGCCAAAGAACTTGTTGTGGGAACTATTCCTGCCAGAAGAGTATATGCGGCAAAGTTGGGAACAACTCGCTTTTATGAATCTGAAGTCGGAAGTGTGGTCCACTTTGGTTTTAATCCTAAAAAGATGCGCCATTTGTGGTTTGGTTATGATTATTATGAAAATGGAGTAAGATACGCGGATAAAGAAAAGGCTTTTTTAGACACGCTTTATTTTTATCAATCTGGGAATCGTTTTACGTATAATATTTATTCAGATATTCACGTTTCAGATTTGGATCAAAAAAAACTTACTCAATATTTAAAAAAATATCGGAATCCTAAATTTGTGAAATTTGTCCAAGGAGTGATTGATGGATATGATCAATAGCGATGAGGCCTTACGTTTGCGTGTGATTCATTTGCTTTCTGAAAAGCTTCCCAAGAATGCAATTTTAAAGGGTGGAATGGTTTTAAGAATTTTAGATTGTCCACGCAATACGAATGATTTGGATTATGTTTTTATTCCATTCAAATCTAAAAAAAAAATTGTCCCACTGATGCAAAATATTTTTTCTGCTTATGAAGGTGTGAAATTAGAAGTGGGTCTTCATTCAACGAGTGCAAGGTTTAAACTTTATCTAAAAAATAAAAACGGGAATTATAAAACTCAAATTGAAATTAATGTTGCGAAAGAATGCGAATACGAAGCTGTTGCCACCAGTCAGGTTTCAATTCGTTATCATCAAGTTTCTCATGTGGTAAAGGTGATGCGAAATGATATTGCCTTTGCAAATAAATTGTCGGCTTGGGTCGAACGTCGCTTAATGCGTGATGCTTATGACATCTATTTTTTCTTTAAAATTTTAGGGGAAATGCCAAATCGAAAAACTTTAGAAAATCGACTCAAAAAGTTGAACTTTGCTCGACGTTTGAGACAAAGCTCACTGCCCAAGAAAATGAGTTTTGAAGAGTTCTTGAAGTTTTTTGAACAAACGGTGGATCAAGTGACCGCAGAAGAAATCAAATCCGAACTGCATGCAGTTTTAGACCCCATTCAACTCCCTGGCCTGGAGAAAAAAATTAAAATTGCAATGAGGGAGATGATTGAGCGCTTGAAATAAGCTGAGCAATCTTAAAAAAGAATTTTTTACCCACCGCGTCATACTTTCCCAGTTTACAATCTCCATTTTCTTGTGTAACTCCATTCAAAATCTCTCCTAAAAACTATCTAAAATAAACGGGGCTCAATGAGAATCAAACGACTAGAAATACAGGGCTTTAAGTCCTTTGCCGATAGAACTATTATCGATTTTCAGCAGGGCGTGACAGGTATTGTTGGTCCGAATGGTTGCGGCAAATCCAATGTGGTCGATGCAATTCGGTGGGTGATGGGTGAGATGAGTGCGAAGCATCTGCGGGGCCGTGAGATGCAGGATGTGATTTTTTCGGGTACGGACAGGCGTGCTCCTTCCAGCTTTGCAGAAGTAAACCTCATATTGTCCAACGAAGAGGGCAAAGCTCCCATTGCCTTTAATCATTATACTGAAATTTCGGTGACCCGGCGCCTGTATCGGGATGGGGAAAGCGAGTATTTGCTCAATAAAATCCAATGTCGTTTGCGGGATATTTACGATTTGTTTTTGGGTACTGGGGTGGGAACTAAAGCTTACTCAGTAGTCGAGCAAGGTCAAATTGGGCAAGTGATTCATGCCAAGCCGGAGGATCGTCGGAAAATTATTGAAGAAGCTGCTGGAATTTCCAAGTTCAAGGCACGTCGAGAAGCGGCGTTGCGCAAGATGGAGGCGGCAGAAGGAAATTTGACTCGACTGAATGACATCGTTCAGGAGCTTTCCCGCCAGCTGAGTTCCCTGGATCGCCAGGCCCGAAAAGCAGAGCGTTACCGGGAGTTAAAAGAAGAGCTTCGCAAAAAAGAGTTGCATCTTGTTTCGCTGGAATTTTTGGATCTAAATTTGAATATGAATCTTCAAGAAAGTGAAAGCGGTAAGCTTTCGCAAGACGAAGCCAGCATGGCGGCACAGCTTTCAAATTTTGAGACCGAGCTTGAAAGTTTGAAATTTATTTTGTCGGAGGAAGAACGAGAATTGTCCATCTTGCAAGAAAAGCTCTACGAAAATAATAATAGTATCAGTCTGCATGAGCAGGGTCTTCAGTTTAAGACCCGCGAAATTAAAAATTGGGAAGAGCGGCACACTCAACTGAGCTTGGAAATTGCCGGTCTGAGCGAGAAGAATATCCAATACGAAAATGAGCTTAGCCAAGTGAATGAGGCACGGGCGATTGTCGACTTGAGGGTTGCCCAGGCCGAAGAAGGCTTAGGCGTTTATGAAGAACAGGTGCTTCAGCAAGGGTTGAAGCAAGAAGAAATCGCCCGAAAGATTGAAGGACTGCAAAGACAGGTGTTGTCGTTGGTGGGTCAGATTAGTCAGGCCGCAAGTCGCAAAGAATCCTTTGAGCGCCAAAAACTGGATCTGGCACAGCGTCTTGAACAATCTCAAGCGGATTATAGCCAAAATCAGGAATGTCTGGCGGGATTCAGGGAAAAATTACTACTTCTAGAGGGCTCTTTGGAACAGTTTAATCAGTTGAAATTGGATTTATTAGAACAGTCTCAGTCGACCCAACAAGCCTTGGACAAGGCCAAACAAGGGGTGGCTTTACTTCAAAATCAATCTCAGTCTCTAAAAGACGAACTTTCTCACAAGAAATCGCGTCTTCTCTCTCTGGAGGAAATACAGAAAAAATTTGAGGGATACAAAGAAGGTGTGCGTCGTGTGCTGCTGCGAAAAAGTGAAAATCCTGATGAGCTGAGTGAAGTTTATGGAACTGTTGCGGACATCCTTGAAACCAAGCCTGAATACCAGACGGCCTTGGGAGCCGTACTCGGAGAAAAATTGGAATATGTGGTCGTGAAAAGTCAGGCTGCTGGTCTGGAAGCGCTGGAGTATCTGAAATCTGAAGTGGCAGGGCGCTCCAGTTTTGTGCCGATGTGTGTCTCCGGACAGCCGCAAGGGGATTGGGTAAATGAAGAGATTTATGAAAACCACGAAGGAGTACTAGGCCCTCTAAAAGATTTTGTACAGGTGCGCGAGGATTATGCCCCTGTGGGAGATTATTTGTTTCGAGATGTTTTGCTTGTGCGGAATTTGGGTGCTGCTATCCAGATGTGGAATGGGTCTACCCAACGTAAAACAACTCTCGTTACCCTGGAAGGGGAAGTGGTGGATGCCTATGGAGTGGTATCCGGTGGATCGGAGCAGAATGAATCCTTGGTTTTATTAAAGCGAAGACGAGAGATAAAAGATCTTCGGGATTCGGTGTGGGGGTTGGAGGTCAAGCTTAGGCTAAAGGAAGAAGAGCTGAGGCAAGAGAGTGAATGGGTGCAAATTCTCCAAAAATGGCTCGAAGGACTCAAGCGTGAGGCTCATATTGAAGACCTGAAAATTTTGGACTCTGAAAAAGATTTTGGGCATTTGCGTTTTGAGGTGCATCGTTTGGAACAAGCGCAAACGAGGCTGGAGCGCGAAAGAGGCGAGTTGTGCGAACGCGAGAATCAGATGAATGCCGATTTGGTGCT
Source organism: Deltaproteobacteria bacterium (assembly GCA_015233135.1). Taxonomy (NCBI): domain Bacteria; kingdom Pseudomonadati; phylum Myxococcota; class Myxococcia; species Deltaproteobacteria bacterium. The sequence continues at coordinate 91,736 of JADFYH010000007.1, read as the reverse complement.
TTTGTCTGAAAATCTGTTTCTATTTGAGGAAGAAAAAAGTCAGAAAGAGAGGGAGCTGTTAAAAGAGAAGGAACAGTTTCAAATTGAGCAAAAACAGTGGGAGAGCCGTAAGCAAGATCTTACCCTACGAACACTGGAGGCCCAGAACGTTCAGGAAAAAAAGATACAAGTCGATAAGGAAATCTCTCGTTTGGTAGAGGCAAAACGTGCCGCGTTGCTTCGTATGGAAGCCTGTGAACGTTTGATTCAGAGCGGAACGGAAGAGGCCCAAAAACTGGGTCAGGAAATCGAAAGTTCCAAGGTGTTGTTACAAGAGCTTATTTTTGAGGTAAGAGGGCTTTCCGAAAAGCAGGTATTGCTAAAGGAGGCCTTTGAAGGGCATCAGAGTCAAATGAGAGAGAAAGAAATTCAGCTGAAACAAATTCGTTTGGATCACGAACAAACGCAAAGTGTTTTCAATAAAGGGTTATTGCAGCTTACCGAGATTAGAAGTCGTTTGCAGTTTTTGAAGGAGCAAATTTTTGAACGTTACCACACCGACATTGTTACTATCGCCCCACAATATCAGGGGCAGCTTATCGAGAACCCAGAGGCCTTTGAGCAACAAGTGCTGCAACTCAAGGAAAAACTTTCCAAAATGGGGGAGGTGAATCTTTCTGCGATTAGCGAATATGAAGAGATCAAGCAACGCTACGATTTCTTAACTGCTCAGGCCGAGGATCTAAAAAAATCTTTAGAGTCTCTCCATCACACCATTCAAAAGATTAATCGTTCTACCAAAAGGCGCTTTGTAGATACCTTCGAAGCCATCAACAACCGTTTTGAAGAATTGTTTCCTAAGCTCTTCCATGGCGGTAAGGCCAAGCTGCTTCTCACCGACGAAAATAATATCCTCGAAACCGGTGTTGAAATTGTGGCTCAGCCTCCGGGTAAAAAATTGCAATCTATCAGTCTGCTTTCAGGGGGAGAAAAGGCGCTCACTGCAGTCAGCCTCATCTTCTCCATCTTTCTCTTTAAGCCTTCTCCTTTCTGTATCTTGGACGAAGTGGATGCCCCGCTTGATGATGCCAACGTCGATCGGTTTAACGCCTTGGTCAAACAAATGACAGAGCGTTCCCAATTCATCCTCATTACCCACTCCAAGCGTACTATGGAACTTGCGGATGTGCTTTATGGAATAACTATGGAAGAAGCAGGGGTGTCTAAAACGGTGAGTGTTCGCTTGAATGAAAAAGCGGCTTAATATAAGGAGAATTTATGAGTCAAATCGGTAAAGGTGTAAAGTTTATTGGGGGATTCTTTGTCGTCATGATTTTGTTGAATATCCTTTCTCCCTTTGTGATTATCGGACCAGGGGAGCGTGGGGTGGTGTTACGCTTTGGTGCGGTGAGTGACAAGATTTTTAACGAGGGTTTTCACTTTGTAACTCCTCTCATGGAAAAGGTGGTTCGGATCAATACCCAACCTCGAGAAATAAAGCTGGAGCATGCCCAAGCAGTGTCCAAAGATCTTCAGGATGTGATCACGAATCTGACCTTGAATTACACGGTGGTTCAATTGGAAGTGAACCAGTACGTGCAGCAACCCGGAGTGAATCGAGAGTCTGTTATTTTGGATCCGGCGATGCAAGAGTCTCTCAAGTCCGTCACGGCGCAATTTACAGCGGCCGAATTGATTACTGAACGTGAAAAAGTGAGTTCTCTCATTCAGGCCAAGCTTCAGGATGTATTGAAGAAAAATCATCTCGAATATAGACAGCTGGCGATTACGAACTTTCAGTTTTCCAAGGCCTTTTCGGATGCGATTGAACGCAAGCAAGTAGCTCAACAAGATGCACTCACGGCAGAAAATGAGCTAAAGAAGGCGCAGATTTTAGCCGAACAACGTATTGCCCAAGCCAAGGCGGAGGCCGAAGCTATTCGAATTCAAACCGAGGCCCTGCAACAAAATCAAAATCTGGTAAAACTCGAGGCCGTGAAGCGTTGGGATGGAAAATTGCCTCAGTACATGATGGGGAATTCTGTTCCTTTTGTGGATATTTCCCATGGCGATTCTAAATAAATGTCTCGTGCCCTTTCCTCACTCCTCGATTTTATCTTGGTTCGCCCCCAGTATCCCGGTAACGCCGGCGCTGTGGCGCGCGCGTTAAAAAACTGTGAATTTGAAAAACTGATTTTGGTGAACCCGGTCTTTGATTTAAACGATCTGGATGTGAAGCGCTATTCCGTAGGTGCCTATCCTCTCATTGAAAAAGCCCCGGTCGTTAAGGATTTGCCCAAGGCTTTAGAGCCTTACCATTTTGTGATAGGCACTACGCGCCGTCGTGGGCGTTACCGTCAAAACACCCTGGACTTGTCGGAGCTACCTGGGTTTATCGCGGAACAAGTTCCCAAAAAAAGCAAGGTGGCCCTTCTTTTTGGAAATGAAATGAATGGACTCTCCAACGAAGAATTTGCGCTGTGTCAGCATTTGGTGACCATCCCCGCCAATCCAAAATTTGAATCTTATAATCTTTCACAAGCAGTTTTGTTGGTGGCGCACGAGCTTTATCGATTTAATTTGAAGCCCAAAGAAGAAAAAAAAGCAAAACTTCCCTCAGTGAAAGAATTGGAAGGAATGTATGAACACCTCACTCAAATGCTTTTGGATATTGGTTTTGTGAGAAATAATAACCCGGAACATATCCCTCGAATTTTAAGAAATCTTTTTAACCGAGCTCAGATTACAGATCCGGAAAAAAATATTATTCGAGGAATTTGTAGGCAGGTGCAGTGGGTGAAGGGACAATGGGATAAATTGAAGGACTAGATCTCTTTCATAAATCGCTGCACGATCCAATTGCGGCGTTGCGGTATCCAAAAAATCCTCATTTGCAGTAGCAAACTCCGGTATTTTGGACCCTCCGCGCCTTGCACTTGGACCGTTCGCTGATTTATGAAAGATCTACTGAATACTGCCTTTCGGAATATGAACCGTGTTGATCGTCTCAAAGGGACCAGCATCGGTCATTACTATCCCCTCTTCGGCTTATACACATGCAAACTCGTCCCAGAAATCCCTTCCGCCGCCTCCATCAAGGTTTCTGAAAGTGTGGGATGAGGATGAATGGACAATTTCAAATCGCTGGCCGTAGTCCCCATTTCAATGGCCAGTACTCCTTCCGAAATCAAATCTCCGGCTCCAACACCCACGATTCCTACTCCCAGCACTTGCTCGGTGGCTGCATCGCAAATTATTTTGGTCATTCCTTCACTTCGACCCAGGCTCAAAGCGCGTCCGGACGCAGTCCAGGGGAAGCGCGAAACTTTTACCTCCAGATTTTGTTTTTTGGCATCGGTCTCGGTAAGTCCACACCAGGCCACTTCAGGGTCGGTAAACACTACGGCAGGAATACAGCGTGGATCAAAAATCACTTTTTCTCCCGCAATCACTTCAGCCGCCACAATTCCCTCATGGGTGGCTTTATGCGCCAACATGGGCTCTCCCGCCACATCTCCAATGGCAAAGATGTGGGGCAGATTCGTCCGGCGTTCTGCATCCACTTTAATAAAATCTTTCTCGTCCTTTAAGATGCCGCAGGCCCTCAATCCGATGCCGCTGCTATTGGGTTTGCGGCCTACGGCGATCAACACCTTGTCAAAATCTTCTTCACTTTGCTTTCCCTCAGCATCTTCCAGAACAATGGTAAGGCCTGTTCCTTTTTCGACAATCGAAACCACTTTTGTTTTGAGGCGAATGCTGTGAAAAGTATTTTCCAGGCGACGGGCCAGAGGCCTGATCAAATCGCGATCTACGCTGGCTAGAAGTGTATCGAGCATTTCCACCACATGCACTTGGGAACCCAAGGCCGCATAAACACTTCCCAACTCCAAGCCGATATAACCGCCTCCCACCACGAGCAATTTTGAAGGAACTTCTTCCAAGGCCAGGGCCTTGGAAGAATTCCAAAGATGAAGACTTTCCAAGGCCAAATGAGGAGGGATGAATGGGCGGGATCCAGTGGCTAAAATGCAATATTCGAAGGGAAGAATCGACTCTTCGCCATCTGTGCCTTGAATCAGCAACTGATGCGGATCAATCAAGTCTCCGCGACCTTGAATAAAATTAATTTTGCGTTGTTTGGAAAGCATGCTCAAACCAGCGGTTAATTTGCCTACCACTTCTTCTTTCCAGGCTTTTAATTTTTGAAGATCAATTTTGGGGGATGAAAAACTCAAGCCAAATTCCGAAGCTTCCTTTGCCTCATTAATCACTCGAGCCACATGCAAAAGCGCCTTGGAGGGAATGCAACCTTTGTATAAACATACTCCACCTGGGTTTGCCTCGGTATCCACCAAAGTCACCTGAAGCCCTAAATCTGCCGCTTTGAAAGCGGCTGCATATCCGCCTGGACCAGCACCGAGAACTAGCACTTGAGTTTTTTCTAATTTTTTTGACATAAGAAGCCCTCTTGACACACCTAAATTATATCCCTAGATATAGTCCTATAGGAGGTACCATATTATGGCCCTTAAATTAAATATTCAGCCTAAAATAGAATCTGAAATCAATCAGATCCTGAAGCTCTACCCATACCGCTCTAAAACCGAATATATCAACGAAGCAATTGCTGAATACAACAAACAGCTCATTCGAAAAAAAGAGTTGGAAAAGCTAAAAGAATACTACAAAAAAACCAAAAAAGAGCATGAGGAAATTCTCAATGAGTTCCATCAAATCCGAAAACCTATTGATTAAACAAGGCCATTGTTACCTGGTAAATATGAATCCTCCGATCAAATCGAAACCCGGGAAAATCCGGCCTGCAGTTGTACTCCAATCCAATGATGTTCTGAACACTGAGACCATAAGCATCACTCTTGTTCCTCTCACTACCAAACTTGAAAAGGAAAACATTTTAAGATGCCGAGTGAGCCCTTCTGCCCAATTAAAAATTGAGAAACCATCGGATATATTAATCGATCAAATACACACCTTGCATAGAAGTTTTTTCATAAAAGAATTAGGTCCTCTTGCAGAGATTGATCTTTTAAAAATCAAACAAGGTCTGGATTTTCTACTCAATTTTAGCCAAACTCTCCAGCTTCTCCACTAGTGCCCTCAAAAACCTTATCCCATCTGCCCCATCAATCACCCGATGATCATAAGAGAGCGACAAAGGTAAAATCAGTCGGGGTTCCACCCCGTTATTTTTCCACACAGGAGTGAGCTTCGCTCTGCAAACCCCTAGGATAGACACTTCGGGCCAATTGACAATGGGAGTAAAAAAAGTTCCGCCAATTCCACCTAGGTTGCTAAGGGTGATGGAAGCCCCTTGCATTTCTTCCAACTTTAATTTCTTTGAGCGCGCTTTTTCAGACAATACATTTAATTCTTCTGCAATCTGAAATACATCTTTTTGATCGACATCTCGAATCACCGGTACCACTAAACCTCGCTCTGTATCCACCGCAACTCCAACATGCTTGTACTTTTTATAAATGATTTCTTCTTTTGCCAAATCGATACTGGAATTAAAGCTAGGAAATTTTTCTAAAAGCTCGGCCAAAATCTTGATTAGAATCGCACTCATTGTCAGTTTTGACTTCGCACCCTTGCGCCATTTTTCCACCTCGGTAATATCGGCTTCTTCGCATTGCGTGACATGAGGAATCTGACTCCAGGCTTGCGTCAGATTTTGAGCAGCCGCCAAACGCAGTTGGCTCATAGGCTTGCGATCGACATTACCCCATTTTGAAAAATCGGGAAGGGGAATTGAAGGTTTTTCGAATTTAGACTCTGAGTGGGATGCCACAGAATTCTGTTTTTGCTCGAGATCTGCAGGGAGTATCCTTCCATGTTCACCCGAAGCCTGAACTTGTGACAAATCAATTCCCTTCTCTCGGGCCAGACGACGCACGAGGGGGGAGGCAAAGGCTTTTGCATTTAGATCCACTGGACCTCTCCCCTCCGTTCGAGGTGACAGAACTTTGTCATCTCGAGCTGTTGCGAGAGATCCAGTTGGTTTTTCACTAACCTTTACTTCTTTGGATTTGAAATTTTCCTTCGTCTCCCATCTCATCACCCGCTGCCCCACTTTTACCTTGTCTCCCGCCTTCACTAAAACTTCCTGAACCGTCGCCGCACTGGGCGCCGGAAGCTCAAAAACGGCCTTTGCAGTTTCCAATTCCAGAATGGGTTCATCTTTTTTAATTTGCTGACCCGGAGCAACTAACACGCGAACCACATCGGCAGTTTGAATATTTTCTCCAAGAGTGGGGAGTAGAAAATCCATAGTAGTTATTTCTCCATTTATCCTAACAATTCTTCCTTCGCCTTCTTCAAATCTTCCAAAGAAAAACTTCCTTCTTCCCACAAGGCGTAAAGGGCTGTGTAGCAAATCCATTCGGCATCCACTCGAAAATGTCGCCGCAGTGAGGCACGGCTCTCGCTGAGCCCCCAGCCATCGGTACCCAAGGCATAAAGTTTTTTGGGAAACCACGCAGAAATCGAATCGGGTAAAGCACGCACATAATCGGAGGCCGCCACAAAAATACCTTTTTCGTTTTGTAGACATTGCCTCAAATAAGGCAGTTTCTTTTCTTGTTCAGGATGTTCTAAATTGAAACGTTCACATTCTTTTGCGTCACAATACAATTCTTTATAAGAAGTGATAGACCATATTTTTGTAGCTATCTTAAATTTTTCTTCCAGAATTTTTGACGCGCGCAAGACCTCACCGAGTATAGCTCCGCTGCCGAAGAGGTTCGCAATTAATGGCCCCTCTCCCCGGCCCTCTCCCGCAAGGGGCGAGGGAGATAATGAATTAATTCCTACTTCCTCCCCCCTCGGGGGGGAGGATTGAGGAGAGGGGACAATCGGATACATCCCCTTCAATATCCCCTCTTTTACTCCCTCCGGCATCACAGGCATTGCATAATTTTCATTGTGCAAAGTAATATAGTAAAAAACATTCTCCTGCTTTTCATACATCCGTTCCATCCCATTTTGAATAATCACCGCCAACTCGTAGGCAAAAGCAGGATCATAAGCTTTTAAATTGGGCACAGGATAAGCGAGCAAATGCGATTGCCCATCCTGATGCTGCAATCCTTCACCCGCCAAAGTCGTACGCCCGGAGGTAGCTCCCAGTAAAAAACCACGCGCACGCATATCGCTGGCTTGCCAAATCTGATCGCCCGTACGTTGAAAACCAAACATCGAGTAGAAAATATAAAAAGGGATGCATTGCACCCCGTGGCTGGAATAAGCCGTAGCCGCGGCACAGAAAGAAGCCATGGCCCCCGCTTCGTTAATGCCTTCTTCCAAAATTTGACCGTCGACGGCCTCACGATAGAAAAAGATATTTTTCTTGTCTACGGGTTCATACCTTTGTCCAAGCGAAGTATAAATGCCCAGTTGGGCAAAGAGCGATTCCATCCCAAAAGTTCGGGCTTCGTCGGGGACGATAGGCACTACATTTCTGCCCAGTTTTGGATCACGCAAAAGTTTTGAAAGGATGCGCACAAACACCATGGTGGTGGATACCGCACGGCCTGTGGTTCCCGCCGAAAATTCATCGAACAAATTTTCTTGCAGTTGGAGTGGAGGAAGTAAAAGCGTTTTGCGAGAAGGGACATAGCCTCCCAATTTTGCACGACGTTCCTGCAAATATTGAATGAGGCTGGAACTCTCTATGGGTTTATAAAATGGGGTAAAGGCCAGATCTTCATCCGAAATGGGAATACCAAAGCGTGTACGAAACTCGGAGAGTTCTTCTTCATTGAGTTTCTTTTGTTGATGGGTCACGTTTTTTCCTTCACCCGCTTCTCCCAAACCATAACCCTTGATGGTCTTGGCTAATATAACCGTAGGTGAACCTTTATGCTCCACGGCTGCTTTATAAGCCGCGTACATCTTTTCGCTGTCGTGCCCTCCACGACGTAGGCGCGCCAAATCTTCGTCAGAGAGATGCTCCACCCGCTTTAACAATTCGGGATAAGCCCCAAAGAAATGTTCGCGGATATATTTTCCATCGTTACAAGCGGCATAAGTTTGATATTGCCCATCGCTGACTTCCATCATGCGCTTCTTTAGCAAACCATCGTGGTCTTGTTCCAAAAGCGGATCCCAATCGCTGCCCCAAATCACCTTAATTACATTCCATCCCGCGCCTCGAAAAAGGGTTTCTAATTCCTGGATGATCTTTCCATTCCCTCGCACGGGGCCGTCCAGGCGTTGAAGATTACAATTGATCACAAAAATGAGGTTGTCTAAGCCTTCACGGGAAGCCAAAGAAATGGCCCCACAACTTTCCGGTTCATCGGTTTCACCATCTCCCAAGAATGCCCAGACGCGCCGGCTGGATGCAGGAATGAGCCCTCGAGCCTCCAAATAACGATTGAAGCGAGCCTGATAGATAGCCGCAATAGGTCCCAAACCCATAGAGACGGTGGGGAATTCCCAAAATTCAGGCATCAGCTGGGGATGGGGATAAGAAGACAAGCCGCCACCCGCCTTTAATTCACGCCTGAAATTCTCAAGTTGTTTTTGACTGAGTCGTCCTTCCAGAAAGGCTCGGGCATAAATCCCGGGAGAGGCATGGCCTTGAAAATAGATTTGATCGCCCCCAAAACCACTTTCCCCTCGTCCTCTAAAAAAGTGTTGAAAAGCAACCTCATAAAGAGTGGCTGCTGAGGCAAAGCTGGAAATATGCCCCCCAATTCCATCTTCTTTTTTATTGGCCCGAACCACCATAGCCATGGCATTCCAGCGAATAATGCTTCGAATCCGTTTTTCGAGTTCCAGATCTCCAGGATAAACAGGCTGCGCCTGTAGAGAAATGGTATTGGTATAGGAGGTATTGAGGGCTGAAAGCAAAATTCCTTTTTCCGAGGCATGCTGTTCCACTTCCGCTAAAATTTGACGCGCCCTCTCCGGGCCTTCGTGTTCCAAAACCTCGTCAAAAGACTCGAGCCATTCCTGATTTTCTTCTTCTTCATTTTTTTTTGGGTCTTTGGGCATAAGTGTAAATTATGCCTAAAATGTAATGGAGTGAAAAGAAAAGAATTCAGAATTAAACACTCACCAAAGTAACTCCCTCCAGAGGTCTACCCAGGAAAGTTCTACCCACCTGGCGAAAACGGTCGGGAGAATCGGTTACAAAAAAAGTTTCTGAACCTTTTTGTATTTGCGGATTCTGAAGACTTTCTTTTTGAAGCAGTTGTTGCAAGGCCAAGGCGGTTTGCTCTGCACTGTCGACCAAAGTGACAGAAACTCCCATCACTTGAGCAATACGTTTTTTAAGCAGAGGATAATGTGTACAGCCCAAAATAATCGTATCGATGGGAGTTTTATGAAAAGAAGAAAGATATTTTTCGGCAACGAGTTTTGTGACTTCTTCGTCCATCCAACCCTCTTCGGCCAGAGGGACAAACAAAGGGCAAGCGGTTCCCCAAACGCGGATAGCTGGATTCAATTGAGCAATGGCTTTGGCATAAGAAGCACTCCGAATCGTGGATTCGGTTCCAATCACAGCAACTTCCTTGGTTTTTGTAGTCGCTACTGCTGCAAGGGCGCCTGGCTCTATCACTCCGATAATGGGAAGCGAAAATTGTTTTTGAAGTTCGCTTATCGCCAAGGCGGACGCGGTATTGCAGGCAATGATGAGCACTTTTATGCCACACTGCAAAAGAAATTTTGTATTTTCGATGGAGTAACGCGTAATCGTTTCGCGACTTTTATTTCCATAAGGAACGCGGGCGGTATCACCCAGATAAACAAGATTTTCTTGTGGAAGTTGTTCTTGAATGGCCTCAAAAACAGTGAGCCCCCCTACACCGGAATCGAAGATCCCTATAGAAGATGCTGGGGAAAGCGAAGAGGAAATACCCATAGAACCTACTTTTTCTTCTTTTTAACCGCTTTCTTCCCCACTTTTGATTTCTCGGCTTTAGACCTTTCTACTTTTTTTGTTCGCTCGCCACCAGACAACTCTTCCCTAATTTGTTCTTGCTCAGTCTTTTCAGCTTTATTTTTTTCACCCTTTGACTTTTCTACGCTGCCTTTTAATTTTTTAATTAGGGCCCTACGATGCATACTCATCAACTCCGATTCAAGGTGATGAATTTTTTTCTCCATTTGTGCAATTTCTTTTCGGGAAGGGACTTCAAACACCTTGAGGGTGCTCAAGATTTTCTGTTCGATAAAATTTTCAACCGTAGTTCTTAAATTTAGGACTGAGCCCAAGGTTTGGGTCACAGTTTCGCTTTTCAATAACTGCTGCACTGGCAAAGAATTAGCTAAGGCTTCCAAAATTTTTGTTCTCATTTCATTTCCCTTTTTAAATTAAAGAACCATTGTTCAATTTCCGCAGTTAGGTAGCGGATCTCAATAGAGCTGTCAAATGAAGCCTAAAAAAGTATTCACCAGACATTTTTTATGAGAATCCCTAGTTTGAGATTTTTTGAAACATAAAGTCAATTTAAAAAACTTATAAAACAAATAGTTATGCAGATGCTGAGGAGCTTTTTCATGCTTTCAGAGTTGACATTAAAAAACACTTCGCTTACAAAATTTTTTCTCTATTTCACAAACCACGAAGGAGTATTTTTACATGTTTACTTTTGGTCTTTTGTTACAAGCTCCAGCCCTCGAAAACCAAGCCGGAAATCAAGAAAGCACTTCGAATATATTCCACTTGATTAGTGCCAGTGATCCCATCGTTCAAATCACGCTTTTAATCTTGGTTGTTTTTTCTGTTATTTCCTGGGCCACCATCCTCTTTAAATTTTTGCAGGTTAAAAAAGCCCGCAATTCGGGCAGGCAATTTCTGAAAATGTATGAGCAGGCGGACTCCTTGGATGAAGTGGTTGCCAAGGCCACCGCCCGAGAAGGAAATCCATTTTACGAAGTTTTTTCCGAAGCCCTCTCTGAAATTATTCGTTACCGCCAGCTTCGGAGCAAAGACCCGGCCTCTGCGGGGACCCTCAGTTTGGAAAAAATTCACCGCATTATTCAAAATACTACCAACGAAAGTCTGGAGCGCCTGGAAAACATGCTTCCCTTCTTGGCGAACACCGCTTCTTCCTCTCCCTTTGTCGGACTATTTGGAACCGTGTGGGGAATTTTACAGGCCTTTTGGAACATCGGTAAAACAGGCAACACTTCTCTTGCCACCGTAGGACCCGCTATCTCCGAGGCCTTGGTGGCCACTGCTGTGGGTCTGGCGGCAGCCATTCCTGCCGTATTGGGTTACAACTACTTTCAAACAAAGGTGCGCAGACTTTCCAAAGACCTTTATTTGTTTGGAGAAGATCTTCAATTAAGAATTAAAAAGGAGTTCTTCTAAAATGGCTTTTCAGAATTCCAACCAGGCTTATGATTCTCCCTTGGCCGAAATCAACATCACTCCCCTGGTGGACGTCATGTTGGTGTTGTTGATCATTTTTATGGTGACGGCCCCTCTCATGACTCAGGGGGTAAATGTGGACTTGCCTCAAGCCACAACTCAAGCCATCAAAACTGACAAAGAAGACGTCATCTTAACCATCAATAAAAACGGGTCTGTCTATCTAGGGACTGACACCAAATCCCCATTTAGCCTGGATAACCTGGGGGCTAAACTTTCAACGGTGTTTGCGGGTAAAGCGAAAAAAGAACTCTATCTGAGAGCGGATAAAAAAATTCCTTATGGAACAGTCGTACAAGTAATGGCAGCCTGTAAAAATGCAGGCGTCGAACGAATGGGAATGATTACTGAAGCAGAAGCACAGCTAGAAGAGAAGTAAGCTTTACCAAATGACTTTCACACTCAATACCGACATCTCTTACCTCCGTTTTCTGATTCTCTCCCTGATCTTGCATGTCCTCGTTTCTTTTCTATTTTTCTTTTGGTCTGCCCAAAATCAGGAAACCAAGCCTCCCGAGACCCAAATCACCTGGGTGAATTTGGGCAGTCCCCTCAGTATTGAAAAAACTTCCGGTGTTGCTGAAGTGAAGGGCAAAGAGAATAAAGAAGAAATAAAAACTGTGCCTCAGCAAAAAGTGCAGCCCCAGCTTCCTAAAGAAGCCCATCCCCCCAAGAAAATAGTAACGCCGAAAGAAATAGTGACTTTGAACCCAAAAAAAATAAAAGAAGAGAATAAAAAAAATACCCAGACAAATGAGAAAAACAAGACCGTGAGGCAAGACAATCAAATTCAAAATGCCTTGGCAAAAATTACTGGCGATTTAGCGAATGAACAAAAAGCCCAGGCGGGTGGCGGTAACACCACTGGACAAGGAACTGCAGCGGGAACTGCCGGGGGATCCAATTCGGAATGCAGTGTTTATGCAGGTCAGGTGAAACAAAGAATTTTGAACAATTGGGCAAAAATGAAAGGCGAAACAAAACCCGCACGTCCGCCTGTGGCCACTATTCGCATTAGCAGTTCGGGGCAAGTGAGCGCGGTCAGCTGGAAACAAAAATCGGGGGATTTAGCCTGGGACAACTCCGCTCAAAAAGCGATTCAAAGCACCAACTTTCCACCTTTGCCACAAAATTGCGCCATTGCCCTCAGCCAAGGAGTTGTGGTGCAATTTGGGAGATAAAAAAGAGAAGGCCGCTTGACAATAAATTCCTACTGGTCATACTGGTAGCATGAAAATCAGTATTTCGTTACCCGACAACACTGCCTTAGAAATAAAAAAACTCGCGGAAGAAACGCAACGCAATGTATCGTGGCTTATTCAAAAAGCTTGGGATATCGCCAGAACTCAAATGATGCGCCACGATGAAAATGAAGTGAAAAGAAAAAAAGCAATGCGCGGCTTACTTAAACTTCAAGGGGCACTTAAAAAAGATTTTCCAAACATTAGCTCTGTGGATTTGGCCCATATGGCTTTCAGGCTCAAAAAAAGATAATGTACCTCTTCGATACAAACATTTTTTTAGAGCACCTACTTGATCAAGAACAAAGCAAATCTTGTAGAGCGCTTATAAAAACCATCAATCAAGATAAAAATGTGTGGGTTTCCTTATTTTCTATTCACGCAATCGAGGCCATTTTAGAAGGTCGGACTAAAAGCAATATACTTCTACTAGAGTTTCTAACCCATATCCAATTTCATCCCTATATCCAAATTTACGCAACAACCCTGGAAGAAGAAATCGAGATTTTAAAACTAAGTCCTCAACTTAAACTCGATTTTGATGATAGTCTTCAGTACTACATAGCCAAGAAGAAAAGTCTGACTTTGGTAACTCTCGATAAAGATTTTAGAAAAATTAAGGATATTCTAGTGTTATCTCCTAAACAAATCCTGGGTGATTTATGAAAAAAATAATTCCAAAACTACTCTTGCTGAGTTTAATTTCGATCCCTCTCTCAGCTCAAACCCCAGAATCGACGCCAGGAACTTCTGCCGGAGGGGACATCCAAATCACTCAAAAACACATCTACATTATTTTGGATCAACCCAGCGCCGAACATAAATTTCCCATTGCGGTACCCGATTTGCAAATTACTAAAGGGAAAGACAAAGATAATTTTTCCTCAAGAGTTGCGGAGATTTTGAAAAACGATTTAAAAATTGCGGGTTATTTTGAAGTGCTGAGCAAATCGAATTATCCTCAAGAAACAGGACTCACGAAAGAACAGATTAATTTCAAACAATGGTCTGGTATAGGGGCCCAGGCCCTAGTAAAAGCAGGCCTGGAAATCGACGGAAAAAATCTTACCTTTCAGTGGAGGTTGTTTGATCCCAATACTTCCGAGATGCTCGTGGGGAAAGAATACAAAGTAGAAAAGAAAAGTTACAGGGCTGCGGTCCATCGATTTATGGACGAAATCCTGTTGGCCCTCACTGGAGAAAAAGGGATTTTCTCCACCAAGATCGTGGCTGCCTGTGGGCCTGTGGGGAAACGACAAATCACTGTGATGGACATTGATGGCGAAAACCGCGTTCAATTAACAGACAATAATTCCATTAATGTTTCCCCCGATTGGTCGAAAGATGGAAGACAAATTGCTTTCACTTCTTATGCCAAATACTGGCCAGAGATTTTTATTGTCAATACGGATGGAAAAGGAAAAGCCAAGCGTGTCACTTTCAACAATTCTTCTAATCTTACTCCAGCTTGGTCTCCCGATGGTTCTTCCATTGCGATTTCCAGTAACATGATGGGAGATCCTGAAATCTTTCTTATCGATTCTCAAGGAAACAAAATAGCTCAAATCACGCACTCTAAGGGAATTGATTATTCCCCAGCTTGGTCTCCCGATGGTCAAAATTTGGTGTATGCATCCGAACGTGCAGGGCACCTTCATCTGTTTACTATGGATAAAAACGGGGGAAACATCAAGCGTATCACCTTTAGCGGCGCCTTCAATGACCAGCCCGATTGGTCTCCCAAAGGAGATAAGATTGCCTACTCACTGCAAGATGGTGGAGGCTTTGACATTTACACCATGAATATTGATGGCTCCATGGTTCAAAAAGTTTCCAATGGAATGGGAAGCAATGAATCCCCCAGCTACTCTCCCGATGGACGCTACATCGTTTACACTAGTGATCGTAGTCATAAATCCGATATCTATATCATGCTCTGGGAAGGAACCAACCCCACTGCCATTACCAAAAGCGGAGACTGCGTGAATCCAGATTGGTCACCGAGACTCCCCTGACTCTTGTAGAACTCAATGAGTTTTACAATTACGATCTTTATGAAAATAGCCTCCATAGACCTCGGTTCCAACTCTGTTATTTTGCTGGTTGCAGAATTTTCTGAGGATGGAAAAATTCGTCCACTTTTTGAAAAGTGTGAAATTACCCGCATTGGCGAAAATCTAAGCAAAACGGGAAGACTTAGCACAGAAGCCATGGATAGAACGATGGAGCAACTTCGCAAATATACAGCCCTGGCTCATAAGCATCAAGTTGAGCGCATTTTATGTATTGCAACCGAGGCCTTAAGACGTGCCGAAAATTCTCAAGAATTTGTTCAGCGGGTTCAAAAAAATTGTGGATTTAAAGTAGAAATCATTTCCGGCTTAAAAGAAGCAAGACTGGCCTATCTTTCTGCTTATTTTGATTTTAAAAAAAAATATTCCAACTTGGTTGTCCTGGATATCGGAGGAGGATCCACAGAGCTGATTTGGAAAATTTCCTCGGAAAAAAGCAACAATCGAATCCGCACTCTCTCGATGAAACTAGGGTCGGTGAGGCTAACCGAAGAGATAGTAAAACAAGACCCCATTAGCAAAGAAGAGTTTTTACTTCTTAAAGCAAACATCAAACAAAAACTGGATAGCGATTTGGAAAATATTGAACTTCCTCAAGCTCCTTTTGAACTTATTGGCCTTGCGGGAACCCTTACCACCCTTTCCCAAATTGACCAAAAACTTCTGCAATTTGATTCTCAAAAAATTCAGGGTGTTGTTTTAAGCCTAAACTCCCTGGAAAATATTATAGAGGAGCTCAAAAACAAAACAATAGCAGAGCGCTGCCAAATCATCGGCATGGAATCCAAACGTGCTGATGTAATCCTGGCCGGAGCTTGTATCTTAGAGGGAGTTCTGAAGAGACTCAAAATTGATCGTGTCGTGGTGAGCGATCGCGGCATTCGATATGGAATTCTCTATGATCGATTTATGACGAAGAAGGGCGAGTAATATTGGGCATACCTTTAGGGATATTTTTTCCCCTCCTGGTTTTCAACTTTTTTTAACAATTCCGTTATTTTTCATTAAATTTTTAACTTCCCTTGCAGGAATAAACCCAGCAATATTTGGCACGTAACTTGCTTAATAGCTTTGTGAGGATAGATCGGATTGGAATATTCTTATGTCTCTTAGTATTTCAAATTTAAATAATTTACTGACGAACTTCAGCCCTATTTCAAATTCTTCACAGAATACAGATGCTGGTTTGATTGTGGATCCGACTTTAAATGCCGATACGAGTGGCAATTCGACGTCTCTTTTGACCTCTTCGCTCTCAGGATCTCAAGATGGAAATGGAAACAATACCTCTTTTTTACTTTCTCCTCTGCTTACGATTTCACAGACTGCTCAGATTTTATCTAAAAGACAAAATTCTATCTCTAAAATGCTTACCGCAATAACCGATAACACGAACCTTGTCCAGACGGCCCAGACAGGTTTGACTCAGGGAAAGAGTTTATTAAATTCATTGAAAGATCTTTTGACCCAAGCGCAAAATCCCTCTCTTTCTTCGGAAGAGAGAACAGCTATAAGTCAGAAAATTGGAAGTACCTTGGAGGCCTACGCTAGGCTGGTCGACGTGACTCAATATTCGGGGAATAAAGTCCTCTCCAAAGAGGATACGATTTTTGTAAACACCAACGAAGCGGCTTTGGAAGATAAAATACAAATTCATTTTTCCGATTTGTCTTCTGAAAATCTTGGGCTAGATCAATTAGACGCCTCTTCTCCCCAAAAGGCCGTGCAGTCTTTGGATATTTTAAATAAGGCTCTTTTTACTTTCAGCATCACCTCTAACGAACTCCAAAATATTTATTCCCAGCTGAATAATAGCGCTGATTCTTTACAAAAATCTTTGCAGGGCATTCTTAAGGTTCAATCTATCAATTCGGAGACAGCCAACGCCTTAGCTCAAAGCATAGCCTCTAGTGATCTGAGCAAAACCCAAAACATAGCCCTACTCGCCAGTATTGCACCCTCACTGCTATAACCCCAAGATCGTCGAATTTAGGAAAGAAGCTAGGGCACCCCTGGTGTCTAGGTTTTTTTACATCCTTCGCAACAGCCGATTTTTTTGTCGAGGGAAACATCCCCTGCACCGCGGTCTATCAAGGCGGCAAGGGCTGCAAAAATAACCAACACATAATAAAAGGCCATGGAAATTTTTTCGCCTCCAATAGGTTTGTGTGCGGTGAGCATGGCGACGATCATCGTTATGGCTAAGGGGATGGAAACAATCCGAGTGAATAATCCCAAAATCAGGGCTACTCCTCCTGTGGCTTCGATACAGCCCACAAAATAGGCGTGGAAAACAGGGGCCGGAATTCCCAGTTTGATAAAAAAACCAATAGCGCCCTGGATGCCGGGCCCTCCGTACCATCCCCACAATTTTCCAGTGCCCGCTTTGAAAAAGATTACTCCGAGTACGAGTCGAAGGATAAGAAGTCCCAAGCCTCCTTCGGTTTTGCAGATTTTTTGGATGAGATTTTTCATAATGGAAGTCCTCAGTTTGTCTTTTCCTTCATCTTAGCCATTCGACTCAAAGCCTCTTCAATATTTTCCTTCAAGCCAAAGGCGCTCAGTCTAAAATATCCTTCTCCGGCAGGACCAAATCCTGACCCAGGGGTTCCGACCACGCAAGCTTCATTCAATAATTGATCAAAGAAACTCCAGGAGTCTAATTGTCTGGGAGTTTTCATCCAGATATAAGGGGCATTGATTCCACCATAAACTACGATTCCCAAATTGCTCAAACCTTCGCGAATGAGTTTTGCATTGTGCATGTAATAGGAAATTTGTTTTTGGATTTGCTGTTTTCCCTCCACGCTGTAACAGGCTTCTGCTGCGCGTTGCACGGGATAAGACACCCCATTGAACTTGGTGCAATGACGCCGATTCCACAAAGGATTAACGGAGACTGCGTTGCCATGGTCGTCTTTCACCTTAAGCGCCTCGGGGACTACGGTATAGGCGCAACGTGTGCCGGTGAAGCCGGCTGTCTTGGAAAAACTTCTAAATTCGATGGCCACTTCTTGCGCCCCCGGAATTTCGTAGATGGAATGGGGAAGGTTTGGATCAGAAATAAAGGCCTCATAAGCAGCATCAAACAAAATAATGGCTTCATTGGCCTTGGCCCAGTTTACCCACGCAGCAAGCGCTTCTTTGGAAAGTGTGGCCCCCGTAGGATTGTTGGGGGAGCAAAGATAAATAATTTCCACTTTTTCCTGGGGCAGGGGGGGGCTAAAGTTGTTTTCAACGGTGGTGGGCAGGTAAACGATGCCTTCATAATGCCCGCTTTTCTGCATCGCACCGCTGCGTCCCGCCATAACGTTGGTATCGACATAAACCGGATAAACGGGGTCGGTGACGGCAATCTTGTTTTCCAACGCAAAAATTTCCTGGATATTTCCGGTGTCGCATTTGGATCCATCCGAAACAAAGATTTCATTCACCTTCAGTTGAACGCCTTTGCTCTTGAAATCATTTTCCAGAATGGCCTCAATCAGAAACGGATAGCCTTGTTCAGGCCCGTATCCGCGAAATCCTTGAGCAGAGCCCATCTCTTCGACCGCCTTCTGCATCGCTTTGGTGATAGCCGGAGCCAGAGGCAGCACGACATCGCCAATGCCCAAACGAATGATTTTCTTGTTTGGATTTTGATCCTGAAAGGTCTTCACACGGCGGCCAATTTCAGGAAAGAGGTAGCCGGCCTTGAGTTTTAGAAAATTGGAATTGAGAGTCGCCATGGTTTTTTAATGTCAAAGCCAAAAAATAAGATCAAGTGCATTTTCCCCAATTGACCTATAAGCCCACTCCTTTTAGGGTCAGCTTAAGATGGAAGAATTTAAAGATCATATTGCCTATGTTGCCTTCGGTTCCAATTTGGGAGACAAGGCCAAAAATTGTGCGGAAGCGATTCACCGTCTTCATGAACACTCCCTTTGTGAGTTGTTGCGGGTGTCTTTGCTATACGAAACGGAACCCCTGAGTTTACCCAACCAAAAAGAAAACCCCTGGTTTATGAATGGGGTTTTAAAGCTCAAAACACAGCTCGGTGCCGCGGAGCTTTTAAATTTATTGAGAGAAATAGAACAGAAGATGGGAAGGTCGCCAGAAGAAGAGCGTGAAAAATGGGGCCCACGGGTCATCGATTTGGATCTTCTCTTTTTCGACAAAGAAATTCTGAAAAGTAAAACTCTGATCCTTCCTCATCCCGAACTTCATCATCGACGTTTTGTGCTCGAGCCCCTATGCGAAATCGCACCTGATCTCATTCATCCCCTCAAAGGACAGAGTGTCCATTTACTTTTGAAGAATTTAAAAGACTCAAAAAAAGTAGTTCCATTATTTAATTTTTATCGTAGCTAGTACGCCTGATGCGTTTTTTAATTTTCATCTTTTGTCTGTATGTCTTGTTTAAGATGTTTCGCGGCAACAGCGGCAACAAAGGTCCTGTGAAACCAAGACAAGGTTTTAGGAATTCTTATGCGGGGCCTTCTGCAAAACAAGAAGCTCCCTTGATTGATGAAATGAAGAAATGTCCCACTTGTGGAACCTTTAATCCGACTGCTATTGCCCTTCGAAGAGGGTCTGAATTTTTTTGTGATGAGAAATGTTTGAAATAAAAAGGAGAGGCTATGCAATTTTTTATCGATTCGGCGAATGTAAAAGAAATTCGTGAATGTCATGCCATGGGACTTGTGGATGGAGTGACGACCAACCCAAGCCTGGCAGCAAAAACCGGTCGCAATTATGACGAAACCATTTTGGAGATCTGTAAAATTGTCGATGGCCCCATCAGTGCCGAGACGATCAGTCTCGATTTTGAAAATATGATGAAAGAGGCCTGCCATTTTGCGAAAATGCACAAAAATATTGTGGTGAAAATTCCCATGACCTTAACCGGAATCAAAGCGGTGGCGGCTTGTGCCAAGGAAGGCATCAAGACCAATGTCACGCTTGTTTTCTCAGCCACCCAGGCCTTGCTCTGCGCCAAAGCAGGTGCCACCTATGTGAGCCCCTTCGTGGGGCGTTTGGATGATTTGTCCCAGGTAGGAATGGATTTGATTGGAGATATTCGGACGATTTATGACAATTACAATTTTGAAACCAAAATTTTAGTGGCTTCCATCCGCAACCCCGTACACGTACGCGACGCAGCTTTGCTGGGGGCGGATGTTTCGACTATTCCCTATAGCGTCATTAAGCAACTGGCTTCGCATCCTTTAACCGATCGGGGCATTGAACAGTTTTTGAAAGATTGGGAGAAGGTGCCGAAGTAGTCTTGGTGAACTGGTGGACTTGTAAACTGCTAAACTCGTCATAGGAGTCAATGATGCAAAATCCAAACCCTCAAGGCTTTCAAAATCCTCCAGTGAAATCTAGCAGTGGTTGTGGCTGTTTTACGGGGTGTTTAGTCGGCTGTTTTAGTTTCATTCTCCTTTGCGTGGGCGCCCTGGCTTTTCTCTACTTCACGGTCGACTTCAAGGGGCTCATTAAAAATAAAATGACCAGTCCTGATATGGTTAGCTGGATTTATAAAACTGCAAAGTCTCTGGACATGGTTGACAAATTTTTACCGCAGAATCTAAGCGAAGGTGAAAAATTAAAAATTATGGATGAGCTGGATAAAGTGATGGTTTGCTATTCTCAACTTCCCGAGAGTGATCGAAAATTAATTCTGGAGCTGACCAAGCCTCAAAACACACAAAATTTATCGGTAGAACAAATACAAAGTTTGCTGCAAAAAGTTCAAAAACAATGTGGTTTGAGTTTTGAACAGATGCAGAATCTGGGTGGAAAGTTGAAATGAAGTATACACAATATTTTCTATTTACAAAAGCAAGGCCCGATCGTGCAATGGTTAAACAAGAGTGGATAGAGTCTGTTATTCAAAATCCTGTTAAAATTGAAGTTCAAGCAGATGATCGATTGAGAATGTGGGGGAAAATAGAGAAAGCGGATAATAGATATTTAGGGGTTGTTTTGTTGGAAGATCATGAGACTGTTCACAATGCTTTTTTGATCGATCTTTTAAGGAATAAAAAGGGGTCTATTTTATGGATTTAAAATATTTTTCGGATACCGATACATTGCTGGTTATTTTAAACCAGCACGAAATAGTTGATTCTAAAGAGTTGAATGAAAATGTTCTGATTGACTTAGATAAAGAGGGTAAAGTGGTGAGTATGACTATTGAACATGCAAACCAGCGCGAAATGAATTTTAATATTAATTATCAACTGATCAAAGAGAACAGTGTTTCTCTCTAAACCATGAAAAACCTCACCCTCTACCCCACAAAATTTTTCAAAGAACAACAGCAAATCCTTCAAAAAAGCCATGTTGAGGTCTGGCTCAAAAAAAGTTTGGCTCAGTTTGAAGCCGCCAAAACCCTAGACGATTGGGAGGCTGCCCTGGTTTATTTTAATGAGGTAAAAATTCATATCGAGACTCATCTTGAAAAGGCCACTTTGGCTTTTCATCGTTTTACTCAAGATACAGCGATTGATGCCGAGCTGAAGCGTTTGCAGGAAGAAATCGAGCCGCCCTACAAAGCCCATTCGGCGCCCATTCGCCAAAAGATACTCCATTCTCCTTTTCGAAAAGAGCTGGAGCAAAAATACAGTATCCAATATTTTAACATGCTGCAGTTGCAGGAAGATTCTTTTAATCCAGCCAATATCGAAACCGAAACCCAGTTGAATCATTTGCTGAACGATTACACCAAGCTTACCGGAAATGCTGAATTTGAAGTGGGGGGACAAAAATATCCACTGGCCCATTATCGTCGTTTCGCTACTTCGCCGGATGCGGCCTTGCGAAAAGAGGCCTTTCATCAATATGGAAATTGGTTTTTGGAAAATCGAGATTCTTTGGAAAAGATTTATGACGAGTGCGTGGGTTTGCGCAACGGCATGGGGAAAAAACTGGGTTACGACAATTTTACCTTGTTGGGCTATCAGCACATGCGCCGCGTGGATTATGGCCCCAAAGAAGTTGCAGCCTTTCGGGAACAAATTAAAAAAGTGCTGGTTCCTTTGGCTTCTAAAATTAGAGCCGTGCAAGCCAAAATGCTTTCGGCTTCCACTTGTAAGGCCTGGGACTCTGAGTTTTTTCCCGAGTGGCGTGTCGAAAAAATAAAGCTTTCCATCCCTCAGCAAATTCCAGCCGCTCATAAAGTTTTTTCCGCTCTGTCGCCTGTGCTCGGAAATCATTTTAAGAGGATGGTGGATTGCGAGCTCTTAGACCTCGAAGCTCGCAATGGCAAGGCCCCCGGTGCTTTTTGTACGGATCTTTCCGACTATCGCGTCCCTTACATCTTTCTCAACAGCGTGGGGGAGGCCAGTGACATTACCACCGTTCTGCATGAATCCGGCCATGCCTTCCAGGCCTGGGAAAGCCGGACGCTCGATTTGATGGAACTGCGCTGGCCTTCGCTAGAAGCCTGTGAAGTCCATTCGATGGGGATGGAATTTTTGGCCTATCCTTACTACGAAGAATTTTTTCATGCGACCGATGCGGCTCGCTACAAAAAATTTCATCTGGCCGAGTCGATTTTGCTTTTACCTTACATTGCCATGGTGGATGAATTTCAGCATCGCGTTTATTCAGGCAATGCCCAAGGGGCCGAGGGTCGTGCAAAAGTTTGGGAAGAATTAGAGAGAACCTACTTGCCAGACCTGGATTACGAAGGTGCTACCGCCTGGCGCCGCATCCGCTGGTTGCGTCAATTGCACATCTTTAAACATCCCTTCTATTACATCGATTACGCCATTGCCTTAACCGGCGCACTACAGCTGTGGGTACAGAGTATACAAAATAAAGAAAGGGCCCTAGAAAATTATCTCAGCCTCTGCAAAATCGGCGGTACCAAACCTCTCAAAGAATTCTTTGCCCATGGCAATTTGAAGCTGCCTTTCGAAGACGGTATGCTGGCCGATTTGGTACAGCAGGTATTGAAGATTGAAAATTTGTTGTAACTGGCAAGTATCTCTTCCAAGAATTCAAACGATTCGCCGTGGGGCGAATATTTGTAAGGAGTATTCCATGAATAAAATACTATTAATTTTAGTCGCCGCAGTAGTGATTGCGGGTCTCTGCTTTGTTTCCATAAAAAATAAATTGGTGAGAATGGACCAGACAGTGAAATCTTCCTGGTCTCAGGTGGAGAATGTGTATCAACGGCGGTTGGATTTGATTCCCAATTTGGTGAATACCGTCAAAGGTTATGCGGCACACGAAAAAGATACCTTGCAAGCCGTGGTCGAAGCCCGTGCAAAAGCTACACAGACCAATGTTTCAGCGGGAAGCGCGATGAATGATCCTCAGAGTTTTCAAAAGTTTCAACAGACTCAAGGTGAGCTCAGTTCGGCCTTAAGTCGTTTGATGGTAGTGGTGGAAAAATATCCTGATTTGAAAGCCAATCAAAATTTCTTGGAACTTCAAAGTCAGCTGGAAGGGACCGAGAATCGTATTGCCGTGGAACGAAGAAACTTCACAAAAGCAGTTCAGGAATACAATGAGACAGTAGGCTCCTTTCCCGATTCTATTGTGGCTTCGATGTCAGGTTTTCAGCCAAAGCCCTACTTTCAAGCGGATGCAGGCGCAAACAAGGCGCCCAAAGTTAAATTTTAGTTGAGGGGTAGGGGTTTTCAAAAAATATTGTAATCCCGCGGTTTTCCCCTCCCTCGAGGGGAGGGGATTAAGGGGAGGGTGATCTCGAGTGCACTTAAGGTCACCCTCTCCCTAACCCTCTCCCCTCAAGGGAGAGGGGACTTTGCTCAAATACTTTTTTAGAAAACTCACCGACCCCTCATTTTAATTATGTCTTATAAACAGGTATTAAAACTTTTTTTTGCGTTCATTTTCTTTATTTGTCTTTCGTCACTTGCCCTGGCTTTGGAGATTCCGGTTCCTCAAGCCTATGTGAATGACTATGCGAATTTGTTTGAGGCTTCCAAACGGCAAGATTTGGAAGTGCAACTCAAGCATTTTGAAGACGAAACTTCTAACCAAATTATGGTCGCCACTTTTCCTTCTTTGGAAGGAGAAAGTTTGGAAGATTTTTCTCAGCGTCTGGCTGCAAAATGGAAAGTGGGTCAGAAATTAAAAAATAATGGAGTCGTGCTTCTTGTTTTTAGCCAGGATCACAAAATAAGAATCGAAGTAGGATATGGTCTGGAAGGGGCTTTGCCCGATGCGCTTGCAAAACGGATTATCCAGAATGAAATAGCCCCTTATTTTAAAAATCGGGATTTTTCTTCGGGGATTGTGGCTGGAGTTCAAGCCATTGAAGCTGCTACTCGAGGAGAGTACAAGGGCCGAGGCCCTCGAAGCTCTTCTTCCAGAAGAATGCCTTCTTTAGGAACAATTATTTTTCTGATTATTCTATTTTCTATTTTTACGAGGCGAGGTCGGGGCATTACTTTTTTCCCAGGTGGATGGGGTTATGGAGGGGGTGGGTCGAGCGGTAATAGTGACAATGACTCCTTTTCCGGTGGAGGGGGTGGAGATTTTGGGGGTGGGGGAGCAAGTGGGGATTGGTAAAATTTTTCAGGAGAAACCATGAGATCCAAAGAGCCTAAAAAATTTTTCAGCCCAGAAGAATCGGCTCAGATAGTTGCTGCCATTGAGCAGGCTGAAAAGCTTACATCTGGAGAAATTCGTGTCCATCTAGAAAGAAAAATAAAAAGCGATGCTTTTGAAGAGGCCAAGAGGGTGTTTGAAAAACTAGGCATGACCAAAACCGCAGAGCGCAATGGGATCTTATTTTTTCTTTCTCTCAAAGATAAACGATTTGCTCTCTTGGGAGATCGTGGAATTCACGAGAAAGTTGCCTCCGATTTCTGGAAAATTATACGCGATGAAGTGCTACAAAATTTTAAAGAAGAAAAATATGTAGAAGGTCTAGTCGCCGGCATAGCCAAGTGTGGAGCAAAATTAGCGGAGCATTTTCCTTATCAAGCCAACGATCAGAATGAACTTTCAAACGAAATTAGTTGTTCATGAATACTTAGGCCACATAACTATTCACTGCTGGGCTTGTTTGCTGCTCATGACTTGAACTGGAGCCTTCTGTCGTTTTTTCGGAATCCACTTTTTTTTTCTATTGTTTTAGCTTTGAATGATGAAGGTTCATCTCAATGGGTTGATACGGTTATTTCTCGGAAATCTTGAGAAGGGGCCTTAAATTTCTTTTCTCCTTCACACAATTGTCACAAAGCTTCTTTACAAAGCTGGACAAAACCAAACCGTTATTTATTTTCAAGGAGGAAAATAATATGAAAAAAAGTCTCATTCTCCTGGCCTGTGTGAGTTTGATTGTAAGCACAGCCGGTGATGCCTGGAGTGCCACAAAAAAACGTAAACATGGACATCGTCATAAAGCAGGAGCGCATTCCATCCACAAAAATACGGAAAGCCTGAAACCCTCTGCTTCTGAGGCTATAGCTTCTGTAGCTACCCCTTCTCCTTCAGGTTGGTTTGACAAGTTTGAAGTGGGCTGGAAAAAAGGGCTTCAATTCAAAAACAAGGATGAAAGCTTTTCGCTCAAAATCCGAAATGTCATTCAGGCCCGCTATGAATACGATTCGAATGAGCAAGCGCTTGATAAGAACACTTTTCAAATTAGGCGGTTAAAAACCTCGTTTGAAGGGAATGCCTTTAGTAAAAATCTGGATTATAAAATCCAGTTCACCTGGATCAATAGCACCCTTGCGGATATTCTTGAAGATGCCTATGTCGATTATAAATTTAACCCTGCTGCTCGCCTGGAAGCGGGGCAATTTGCAATTCCCTACAATCGACAAGAAATGACTTCCTCGGGACGT
Source organism: Deltaproteobacteria bacterium (assembly GCA_015233135.1). Classification (NCBI taxonomy): domain Bacteria; kingdom Pseudomonadati; phylum Myxococcota; class Myxococcia; species Deltaproteobacteria bacterium. The sequence continues at coordinate 66,220 of JADFYH010000007.1, read as the reverse complement.
CAACAGTTTGTCGATCGTTCTTTAGCCGCGGATGAGTTTCGTTTTACCTCTATTGATACCGCTTCGACCACCACCTGTACTTTACCGGGGGGAGGAACCGTCACAGGCAGTGGAGTGACTTGTGGAGCAGGGGCAACTTCCACCACTACAACTACCAATACTCCTCGCAGTTTTTATTACGATACCGGACTGATGTTACACGGAGATTTTTTGGATAAAAAATTGGAATATGCAGTTGCCGTGACCAATGGCAGTGGGAACACTCGGGTAAATGGCAACAAAGATTTTCTCTACACGGGGCGTCTGGTATGGAATGCAATGGGTGCTTATGGATATTCCGAAGGGGATACCGAAAACCTGGAACATCCTTCTTTGGCTCTGGCTTTTGATGGAGGTTATAATGTGCGGGATACGGATGAAACGACCTTCATTCAGCTAGGAAGCGACATTGGTTTCAAGTACAAAGGTTTCTCTCTTCAAGGAGAATACTTTTTTAGAAATGTAGATCCCCTGGGCCCGAATAACACTACCAGAGATCATGGTTATTATGCGCAAGCCGGTTATTTTATTATTCCACAACATTTTGAAGTTGCCGCCCGGGCTTCTCAAGTCATTTTAAGTGGGCCTAGCAATAATAAAGCGGAGTATACCTTGGGGCTCAATTATTATATGTTTGGGCACGATTTGAAATTGCAAGCCGATTATTCTTATCTGCCTCGTCAAACCGCGGCAGACACTATGCATGATCAACGTTTCCGCTTGCAGTTGCAGGCTTGGTTCTAAATGAGTTCTTCCTCTCCTATACTTCTTCCTTCGAGTTTTTTCGGAGGAGGAAGTTTTTTTTAAGAGAGAGGATAAAAAATATCCTTCGACAAAAACTCAGGATGTCCCTCCTTTGGACATGGTGAGCCCGTCGAACCATCACAAGGGGTTTTTAATATGAAACAAACTCTTAAGAAAAAAATTCTAGCCTTGGCAATCACTACATTTGCTGTCTTTTCTTTTTCCACCGCTCAGGCAGAAGAAATGGTGAAACTAAACGGAGCCGGCGCAACCTTCCCTTATCCGCTCTATTCCAAATGGTTTAGTGACTACAACAAAGTAAATCCTAATGTTCAGATCAACTATCAATCCATCGGAAGCGGGGGTGGAATTCAACAGCTGAAGTCCGGTACGGTCGATTTTGGTGCCTCGGATGCGCCTTTGAGTGAAGAAGAAGAAAAAGGGATGCCTGCTCCTGTCGTTCAAATTCCTGCAGTGGGTGGAGCGGTGGTGGTGGTCTATAATTTGCCGGGTGTAGCAAGCGGCTTAAAATTAAGCGCCGATGTAGTGGCCGATCTTTTTTTGGGAAAAATCAAAAGCTGGAACGATGCGAGAGTTACTTCTCAAAATCCGGGAGTGAATTTGCCGAATACCCCCGTGGCTGTGATTCACCGTTCGGATGGCAGTGGGACCACCTATATTTTTTCCGACTATCTGGCCAAGGTCAGTTCTGATTTCTTCTATAAGGTGGGTCGTGGTAAATCCATCAATTGGCCCGTCGGGATCGGAGGGAAGGGTAACGAGGGGGTGACGGGTCAGGTGAAACAAATTCCTGGGGCGATTGGTTATGTCGAATACGCCTATGCGTTGAACAACAAACTCAGTTTCGCGGCCATCAAAAATAAGGCCGGTAAATTTGTAGAGGCCTCTCCTGCGAACAGTGCCGCGGCCTTTGCGGCCATGACCAAAGAACTGCAGAAAGATTCTCGTACTTCGGTGACCGATGCCCCGGGAGAGAACTCTTATCCTATTTCGGGGCTCACTTATTTGATGGTTTACAAAAAAGCCAAAGATGTGACAAAGGGAAAGGCCTTTGTCGACTTCTTGAAATGGGCCATGACTACAGGTCAAACCCAGGCTGTTGCTTTGCAGTATGCGCCGTTGTCGGCGGAGTTAGTAAAAATTAATGAAGGCAATATTGCTTCAATTTCCCCTTAGCTTTTATGCAGAATGCTGAAGTAAAAATTAAGCGAGCAGCTTCTGAAAAGTTTCGTACTCAGGGATTTTCTCTCGACAAGGCTTTTCAAGGGCTGCTCGTTTTTATTTCTTTTGTTATCCTGCTTGTTTTATTTGCGATTGTTTTGGAGTTGCTCCGTTCCTCCTGGCTCTCTCTAAAAACTTTTGGCTTTTCTTTTCTCGTTTCCCAGGTTTGGGATCCCGTTGCCGAAAAATATGGGGCGCTTTCTTTTATCTATGGCACCCTGGCTTCCTCTTTGATTGCGATGCTGATTGCCGTTCCCATCTCCCTGGGTTCGGCCTTGTTTATCACCCAATGGGCCCCCAGCTGGTTGCGTAATCCCATTTCCTTTTTAATCGAGCTGCTGGCGGCAATTCCCAGTGTTATTTATGGCTTGTGGGCTATTTTTGTGCTCATTCCTTTCATTCGAAATACTTTTTTCCCCTCTTTTTTTCCACTGTTGGGCTCTATTAAATTGTTTGAAGGCCCGGCCTATGGGCCCAGTTTACTTGCAGGCGGTATGGTGCTTTCCATTATGATTCTTCCAACCATTACCTCGGTGACCAAGGAGATTTTTTTAACGATACCCCAAGAGTATAAAGAGGGGGTTTATGCCTTGGGGGGCACTCAATGGGAGTCTATTATTTGGGTGGTTCTCAGGCTTTCCCGTTCTGGAATCATTGGGGCCTGTGTCTTGGGTCTTGGAAGGGCCATTGGAGAGACCATGGCTGTCACCATGGTGATTGGAAACAGACCCGAAGTGTCTGCTTCCATTTTTGCTCCCGCTTATAGTTTAGCTTCGGTGATTGCGAATGAATTTGCAGAGGCCACCTCGCCTTTATACCTTTCTTCACTTTCTAAAATGGGACTTTTATTATTAGTGATTACCCTCATTGTGAATGTCTTTGCACGGCTGCTTGTCGGAAAGGCCAAAAAACGATGACTCCAATGACCAAAATACAGGTTTCAAATTTTCACTATCGTCGCCGAAAAATAATCAACCGGTTTAATGCCTTTGCCTGCGCTCTTTGCTGTGTCTTTGCGATAGGCGTTTTGTTGCTTTTGATGGGCTATGTTTTTTATCGCGGTATCTCGGCAATTAATTTGGATTTTTTCATCCATATGCCCAGTCCTGTTGGCGAAGCGGGCGGAGGTGTGGCGAACGCCCTGGCAGGAACTCTAATTCTGGTTTCTTCGGCCTCTCTTTTAGGTGTTCCAGTGGGCGTGTTCACGGGTTTGTATTTGGCCGAATATGGCAATTCTTTCTATGCCCAAGTAATTCGCTTTTCTACGGATATATTGAACGGCTTACCCTCCATCGTGATGGGGCTCTTTGCTTATGCCTTGATCGTCATTCCTTTTCAGCATTTTTCGGGTTACGCGGGGGCCTTGGCCTTGGCCTTGCTGATGATTCCCGTCATCGTTCGAACCACAGAAGAAGTCGTGAAATTGGTACCCCACACTTTAAGGGAAGCCGCCATGGCCTTGGGGATTCGCCGCTGGAAAATTATTTTGCGCATTGTGCTTTCCACCGCAAAACCTGGAATTGTGACGGCTATCATCCTGGCCGTAGCCCGCATTACAGGGGAGACAGCCCCTCTGCTCTTTACCTCCTTTGGAAATCAGTTTTGGCAAACTCATTTGAATGAACCCATGGCTTCGCTGACCTTACAAATTTTCACTTACGCGATTAGCCCTTATGAAGATTGGCAGGCAAAGGCCTGGGCTGGGGCCTTGGTGCTCATGGGATTTAGTTTGATTGTGAATTTACTGGCTCGTTATACTACCCGCAATCGATTACAAGGACGGTAGCCAGTTCCCTCTCCCTTGACGGGAGAGGGTTAGGGGGAGGGTGAAAAATTAATTTATGGAACAAATGGACACCACAGTTGTTTTGGAAACAAAAAATTTAAATGCCTCCTTTGGCCCCAAGCAAGTGTTGTTTGATATTAGCATGCAAGTGCCCTTCAAAAAGGTGATTGCCGTGATTGGTCCTTCCGGTTGTGGAAAATCAACCTTAGTGCGCGCGATGAATCGTATGCACGAAGTGATCGCAGGGGCTAAAATTTCGGGTCAAATCTTGGTTCAGGGGAAGAATATTTATGATACCGATGTCGATCCGGTATTGGTACGTCGAAAAATAGGCATGGTCTTCCAAAAGCCAAATCCTTTTCCAACTCTTTCCATTTTCGACAATGTCATTGCAGGGCTGAAATTCGGAGGGCATCTTCGAAAAAGATCTGCCCAAGAAATTGTAGAAAAATGCTTGAAAATGGCTGCCTTGTGGGATGAAGTAAAAGACGGGCTTCATCGCTCCGGAATTTCACTTTCCGGCGGGCAACAACAGCGTTTGTGCATTGCCAGGGCCCTGGCCGTTAATCCCGAAATCCTCTTGATGGATGAGCCATGCTCGGCTTTAGACCCTATTTCTACGGCTAAAGTTGAACAGCTGATTGAAGAGTTGAAGAGGGATTATACCATGGTGATTGTGACCCACAATATGCAACAAGCGGCTCGGGTTTCGGATAAAACAGCTTTTCTCCTGAACGGGAAACTCATAGAATACGACGATACAAAAAAGATTTTCAGAAACCCTTCTTCTTCCCTTACCGAAGATTATATTACCGGTAGATTTGGTTGAAAAAACATTTACAATGGAGCCTTATGACGACGCATACGGAACACACCTCAAAACACTACGAGCATGACCTGAAAGAACTTCGCGATAAAATCCTTCTCATCGGTGGGCATGTCGAGGAACTGATTGCCAATTCGATGAAGGCACTGATTCAGTCGGATTCAGAACTTGCCAAAAAATCTATAAAACTAGATCAGGAAATCAATCGCTTAGAAAAACAGATCGATGAACTTTGCATTAATATTTTAGCCCTGCGTCAGCCTACCGCCTCGGATTTGCGCTTTATCATTACCTCCTTAAAAATTGTGACTGACCTTGAACGGATGGGAGATTTAGGAGTCAATATTGCCCAGAGGGCCTTGGAACTGTTGAAAGAGCCCCCTTTAAAGCCTTATATTCATCTGCCTATTTTGGCTCAAATGGCCCAAAAGATGATGAAAGATGCCCTGGATGCCCTGGTTAAAGGAGGGGAATCCCTTGCCGAATCGGTGATGGGGAACGACGATGCCGTAGATGAACTCACTCATAAAATTATCGATGAGTTAATGATTCTCATGAGAGAGGACCCCAATAATATCAATCGTGGAGTAAAATTAATTTCGGTTGCCAAATATTTGGAACGCTTGGCCGATCATGCCACCAACGTTGCCGAAATGGTACTCTTTCTCATGCGGGGCGAAGACGTGCGGCATCCTGCCTTGCGAAATTCTCCGCTTCAATAATTTTGGATTTTAAATTGACAGCAAATAAGGGGCACTTCTATAAGGGCAGCTCGCAAATTTTGCGTGCGAGGGTGAAGCTTCCCATAACAATGGGGAATCCAAAGGGGAGCAACGTAGTGCTCTCCCTTGGGTCGAGTTTCGGGTTTCCTGAAACGAAGATACAAATAGGTCAGGTAGCTCAGTCGGTAGAGCGCAGCCCTGAAAAGGCTGGCGTCGCCGGTTCAATCCCGGCCCTGACCATTTTTTTCTTAATCCTTCTTGTAGAGAGTGATCCCCGTTTCGATTAAGGTGTACATCCCAAAAAATAAACTTGTCACCTCATTGAAGCTTTGCTAGCAACTCCCCCTCATTGTAAAAAAAGATGCGAAGCTTCTTTGACGAAGGGTTTCTTTCGTGGAGGAAATTCCATAAACAATAAAAGGAGAAAGAAGATGAAGAAATTACTCGCGTTGATCGTGACCTTAGGTTTCCTCGCAAGCGCTAGCGTAGGAATGGCCGAAGAGAAGAAAGTGGAAAAGAAGGAAGAAAAAGCAGCAGTAAAAGTTGAAAAGAAAGAAGAATCCAAGCCCGCAAAAGCAGAATCTAAACCTGCTAAAGCAGAAAGTAAACCTGCTGCTAAAAAAGAAGAAGTAAAGACCGAAAAGAAAACTGAAAAGAAATAAGCTTTTTTTATTTAGTGCTTGAAAGCTTAAAGACCCCTTCGTATGAACTGCGAGGGGGTTTTTGTTTTTATGAAGTATTTGTTGAAAATATTTTTCATATTCCTACTGTTGGTTTCTCCACTTTTTGCTCGAAGCATCGAGGATATTTCTAAAAAACTTCCCCCTCACCTTGTTTTGGGTCAGGAACAAAAATGGGAAAGATTCCAGCTTAAGATTTTAACCAATCAAAAAAAAATTTCTCTTGTATTTCCTCTTGAAATCTACATTGTAGCCTACAATCCAGACCTTGATCTATCCTTTACAGGCAATATAAGTCTTGCTATCGAGAGCCTTTCTGCAAGGAGTTACCGGGAAACGACTCTCAAAGAGAGTGATCAAATTGCTCCGGGTATTTACAAGATCGTTTACCCTTTTGAACAAGTGGGTGAATACAAGATCAGGGCAAACTTTGTCGCCTTGGATGGGGCCTTTACACAAATTGAAACGAGTGTTCAGGTGGACCCCTGTTCGAGTTTGATGCAGTATCAAAAAAACATTTTCATGATGATGATCATAGTTGGAATTGCTTTCGTTGTGGTCTATCTCGCGAGAAGAATCAAAAAATAAAATAAATGTCAAACCCCACTGTCCCTTCCCTCAATTCCAAGGGGAGGCCGGGAGGAGTTTAGTAAATAAGGTCTATCTATGTCCTATCTCGTCAATGAACGCGATGTTCACTTCACACTTTTTGAATATCTTCAAATTCAGAATCTTCAAAGCTTGGAGAACTTCTCGAATTTTGGCGAGACAGATTTCAAGGCCTTTTTGGAGCAATCTCTCAAATTTGCCCAAAATGAATTGGCCCCCCTGAATAAAAAAGCCGATGAGTATGGGGTGCGTTTTGAGAAGGGTCAGGTGCTTACCGCCCCCGGTTTTAAAGAAACCTATCAAAGTTATGCCCAAAATGGATTTATTGGTTTGGAACTTCCTACCACTTATGGTGGGCTTGGGCTTCCTGTCTCGCTCTTCATGTCTATCAGTGAATTTTTTACCGGGGCCTGTTTCAGCTTCATGATGTTTCCCGGCCTTACCCGGGGTGCCGGACATTTGATTGAAGCTTTCGGCACTCCAGAACTTGCCCAAATTTATTGCCCCAAAATGTATGGGGGAGAGTGGACAGGCACCATGTGTCTGACTGAACCCCAGGCCGGATCAGCCGTGGGAGACCTTAAAACAACGGCCAGTAAAAGTGGAGAGGGATATCTGATTAAAGGCTCGAAGATTTTTATTTCTTGTGGAGACAACGATTTTGCCAGCAATGTCATTCACCTGGTTTTGGCTCGCATCGAAGGTGATCCCCAAGGCACCAAAGGAATTAGTTTGTTTGTAGTGCCGCGAAACAAGGTGAATGCCGATGGCAGTGTGGGTGAAAACAACGATGTCAAAGTGGTGAACATTGAGCACAAGTTGGGCATTCATGCCTCTCCTACCTGTACGCTTGCCTTTGGGGATCAAAATCAATGTGTGGGCTATCTGGTGGGTGAGCCGCGCAGGGGCATGCCCTACATGTTTCAGATGATGAACGAAGCCCGTCTGGCTTGTGGTATGCAAGGTTTGAGTACGGCTGGAAACGCCTATGAACATGCGCTGGTTTATGCCAAGGAACGCGTCCAGGGGGGCAAAAAGAATATCATTCAATATGCCGATGTGAAACGGATGTTGGCCACCATGAAGGCCTATGTTGAAGGGATGCGGGCCTTGCTTTACAAGGCCGGGTATTGCATCGATTTGGCTGAACACGAAAAGGATGCAGAAAAAAAGGCTTTTGCCCAGGCTATTGCCGATTTGCTTACCCCTGTCTGTAAGGCCTTTTGTACCGACAAAGGTTTTGAAATTGCTACCATGGCCATGCAGGTTTATGGAGGCTATGGTTATTGCAACGAATATCCCATCGAACAAATGCTGCGTGATGTAAAAATCGGTTCGATCTACGAAGGCACCAATGGCATCCAGGCCCTGGATCTTATCGGCCGCAAGATGACTCAAAATGGTGGTGAGCTGTTGCGCAATCTTTATGCGCATGTCAGCGAATTCATCGAAAAAAATATCTCTCATGCAAGCTTGGGGAAAGAAATTGAGGCCCTCAAAAAAGCCATGGATCAAGTGGGAGCAGCTGCCATGAAATTTGGCGAAAAGGCCATGGGTGGGGATATTGAATTTCCTCAATTGCATGCGACCGCCTTCCTGAACATGATGGCCCATGCAGTGCTTGCCTGGTTGTTGCTAGATCAATCACTCGTTGCCTTGCCTAAACTGGAAAAAATTTGGGCCGATGCAGGTGCCACGGACGAAGAAAAGAAAAATGCCCTTTGTGAAAATAATCCTGAAGCCCGATTTTATGAAGGCAAAGTGAAGACCACCCGCTTCTTCATCTGGAATCTGCTGCCTCAGCTGGGAGCCTTCGCAAAAGTGATACAAAATGAAGATCCCTCGGCGTTGAAGATGCGATTCTAATAGAGCTATTGCCCTTGGGGTGCTTGTGACGGTTACGCAAGAGGTCCAATATCGTTTTCACCCTGATTCCCCGCCCCCTTCTTTCCGCTTTTTGCAGAAAGAAGGGGGGTGAAGGAACGAGGGGTTTTCTTATCCGTCTACCCAATTAGGCCTTATCCGCTTTCTTGTGTTTCTTCGCGGAAGCTTCTTTCTTCGATTTAGATTTTTTTGACTTTGATTTGCTGCCTCCCTCGATGGCCAGATTGTTCGAGCCTTCCGTAGTTAGATAAGGCTTCATTTTATGGATGCTCTTTTTACTGAAGCCTTTGATTTGATCGAGTTCGGACACCGATTTAAAAGGGTGCTCTTTTCGATAATCGACTATCGCTTCTGCTTTTTTAACGCTGAGTCCAGGAAGTTTGTGCAGCTCTTCCACAGAGGCTTTGTTAAGATTAAGCTGTCCTGAGATCTGTTTTTTGGAGGCTTTCGCGATTGCGAAGCCTGAACTTAAAAACACACAGAGAATGAGAACACTTAAGATTTGAATTTGCTTTTTCATATTATTTTTTCCTTTTATATTTTTAATTATTTTGTTTTTTATCCATTTTCCTATCCCGAATATGCAGCTTGCCATGCAGCGGCAAGGCATCCAGCAGCACATTGAGCGATTGATCTCTATTCACAAAGGCCACCCCAATTTTGGTCCAAATAGTTTTGGCGGGCTTGTCGCCCAGGGGCACTTGTTCGGTAATCAAAAACACGTCTTTATTTTCCATTAGCTTCACCTCCTTTCTTTTTTTGTTTACGCGCGTTGCTCTGAGATAAAGCAAAGGAAGGGCCAAGAAATAAAAACGCATTATTGCTGGTTTTTTATTAAATTTCTGAAGTGAGAGAATACAAACATCGGACACTATTTTTTTTTAGGTTCGATTTTAAGACCGATAGGCAGACACTTTGGTTGACCAAGGCTAGAAAACCACTACAATGGCGGGCCATGAGCGAAAAGTGTCAGTATAAAAATCCGCAAGGAAAAAATATTTGTTCCGAAAAAATTTGGGAACAATCTCCGCTCAAATTCTGTCTCCTGCACGACCCTAGTTTCACAAAGCCTGGCGAAGCGCTTGAGGCTTTAGTGTTAAAAAAAATCGATTTAAAACAAACCTACTTTGAGGGGGCAATTTTTAATGGGCCTCTCAATTTGCGTGAGAAAATTTTTGAAGATTTTGCCAATTTTGAACATTGCCAATTTTTGGGAAAGGAAACGAGTTTTTACAAATGCCAATTTCTAAAAGGGGCTTTGTTTAACAATTCTGTTTTCAAAGGCAACCGCACTAATTTTGCTCGAGCCCAATTCGAGGGGGATTTTGCTTTATTTAATGCCGTGGAGTTCGAATCTTTCGAAACCCATTTTTATGACACTCAATTCAGGGCCAAACACGTTAGCTTTGCAGGGCTTCGCAGTAAAAGTCAGGAGCTCAGTTTTAAAAAAGCCTACTTTTCAGGAAGTACTTTTTTCAATGAGTCTCAGTTTAACGGGGATCAACTTAACTTTGACGATTGTAAGGTAGAAGGGAACTTGTTTTCCTTTTCGAAGTCAAAAATCGGCGGAAAACTGGCTTCGTGGAATAACTCCATTATCAATTGCCAACAAATTGATTGGAGTGAAACCAACTTTAACAGCGACGAAGTCCTATTCAAAAACCTGCGCTGGACCAGCCCCGAAATTATTTTTCACCACAGTTTTTTTAAAAATCGCTCTCTTTCTTTTTTACAGGCCGAGTTTCAATTTAACTTGCTCAATTTCTGCCATACTTCCTTTCAGGTGCATGAATTCGATTTTTCCGAGACCAAATTTTTGAATGGCGTGGCCGATTTTTCTTATGCCTATTTTCAATCCAAATTTTTAAAGGCTTATCCTTTGTATTTGGAAAATCAGCTTCTGCGCTTTGACAGGACAGAATTTTCTGGAGACGAAAAAAGTATTTATTTTATTAGCTCTCAAAAAACACAAATTTCATTCGTGGGTGTTTTTTTTCACGGAGGGACCACCAAGCTCAAGGGAAACCTCGAAGCGGCTTTCTTTTCAGAATCTTCTCTCGATCAGGTCAACTTTAGTGAGGCTATCTGGGAAAAAAAATTTTCACGTGCTATTTGCATGGACGAGTTGAATGCCATCCAAAGTGCTCAAAAAGAAGATTTTCAGAAGGCGGAAGAAGTGTGTCGTAAAATTAAGAAGTGTTATGAGAATAGTGGAAATTATGAAATCTCCAGCGATTTTTATTATGGAGAAATGGAATGTAAACGCAAAGCCACTCCCCGCGCGGCTCAGAGCGGTTTGCAATTCATGCGCTTGGCTTGCGGTTATGGGGAGAAACCGATTCGAGTGATTTTAACTTCCTGGATAGTTATTTTATTGTGTGCCTTTTTATTTCTTTATGGTGGAGTGAAGACTCCCGATAGAATTATTAACCAGGATTTTTTGTCTGGTTTTCATAATCTCAAGGCACTCTCGGTTGACTTTTTTAATTGTGTTTATTTTAGTGTCGTTTCCTTTACAACTCTGGGATACGGAGATTATCATCCCATAGGTTGGAGTAGGATCGTAGGTGCTTCCGAAGGATTTATGGGGGCTTTTTTTATGTCGATGTACGTATTGACCATTGGTCGTAAACTAAACCGTTAGGAGCAAAGAATGAGCACCACCTTACCCGCCCCATTTGGAAAATATTTTCTTCTGGAAAAAATCGCCACCGGGGGAATGGCGGAAGTCTTCAAGGCCAAAACGTTTGGAGTAGATGGCTTTGAAAAAATTGTCTGCATCAAAAAAGTGCTTTCTCACTGGGCCTCCGACCCGGAATTCATTCAAATGCTTATCGACGAGGCCAAGCTTTCTGCGGCACTGAGCCATCCGAATATTGTTCAGGTGCTGGATTTAGGCTCTTTCGAGAACGCGCATTTCATCGCCATGGAATATGTGGAGGGCTTCGATTTAAAAACCCTCATGTCCCAGGTGGCTGAAAAAAAGGAAAAGATTCCCACGGACATCGCCTGCTTTATTGCCCTGCAAGTATTGGCAGGCCTCGATTACGCCCATAAGAAAACGGATGCGGAGGGAAACTCCCTGCACATCATCCACCGTGATATTTCTCCCCACAACGTTTTACTCTCTCGCAACGGGGAAGTAAAAATCACCGATTTTGGGATTGCCAAGGCCGCTCAGAAGCAAAGCTTCACCACCACCGGAATGTTGCGTGGGAAGTACAGCTACATGTCCCCCGAACAAGTGCGCTCCGAAAACTTAAACGGTAAAAGCGATGTTTTCTCTTTGGGAATCGTGCTGTTTGAAATGCTTACCGGTCAAAAGTGTTTTCCGGGCGATTCTGAGATTATTATTTTAGACAAGATCAGAAGCTCTCAGATGAAACTGGAAGATATTCCTGCCGAGCTTCCGAGTCGATTAAGGGAAATCCTGGCCAAGGCCTTGGCTCAAAACCCGCAGGAACGTTACGATGCGGAAGTCATGCAAATCGACTTGGCCCAATTCCTGGCCACCATTCGTCCTGGCTTTTTAGCCAAAGATTTATCCGATTATTTAAAACCTTATAAGAGGCCCATTATGGTTAGCAACGAAAGTTCTTCTTCCAACACCCAGGCATCTTCTCCCTCTAATAAGACTTTGGCCACTGGAATTGCTCCCCCTCTGGGTGGTAATTCGGGGCAAGTTTCCGTTGCAAAAAAAAGCAATACCCTTGTCTGGATTTTGCTCATTTTATTTATTTTATTTTTCATGTTTGTAGGAGGCGGTTATGCGGCGTGGGTCTTTGTGGTGAAACCGAAATTAAGTCCCAATCTTCAAAATACGCAGAAAAGCATCGATGACATGCTGAAAAAACTACCTGCCAATAACCCCGATTTGCAAAAGCAGATTGATGATGCACAAAAAGCGGCTCAAGGTCTGCTTAATAACCCTGCGCTACAAAAACAAATTGATGATGCACATAAGGCCGCCAACAATCTTTTAAATCAAGTGCCCAATGTAGTGAATAATCCCAATATGCCCGCGAATACAAATGCTCCTGTCAATCCCGTAAATCCAACGCCACCTTTACCGCCAAGTCAGCCAAGTCAACAGACGAACTTGGGCTTAAGCAACAATGGGAACTTGAATCCTGCTCAGCCCACGACTATGCCCAGTTCGCAACCTATCATGATTTCTCAAACCCAGGCGGAAAGCCAGGCTACACCCCCTGTGAATGCGATCAATCCGGTGCCATCTAATCAGGCTCAGGCGTTGATTTCCAGCAATCCTCAAGGGGCCAAGATTTTCATCAATGACCAGCCCACCGGGCTTACCACCCCGGCCAGTGTAGATAAGCTTGTCGTGAATACCCAATATAAAATCCGACTAGAAAAAGCGGGTTACTATAATTTGGAAGGATTTCTTACTCCAACCACCACGGCATTGCAGGATGTGACGTTCCCCTTGAAAGAACTCCCCGCACAAAAGCCAAAACCCAGGTATCGTGAAGAAGGGGATTTCAGGCTCAAGCAACGTCCCCCTCCCGGGGTTGGTGGCTATAACAACAGCCTCCGTAATGGTTATTATTAACAAGGGCAAAGCAAGGAAAGTTTTTATATGGCTCTTATTGTATGGAATTCAGAATATAGTGTTGGCGTCAAGTCAATCGACGAACAGCATAAAAAACTGGTCGGTTTCGTCAACGAGTTGAACGATGCCATGTTGACAGGCAAAGGGCGACCGGTCCTGGATAAAATCCTCCAGGAACTTATTACCCACACTGCAGCTCATTTTGAGGACGAAGATCTGTTCATGCACCAGGCTGAATGTTCAGACTATTTGGCTCACATTGCTGAGCACAAACAGCTTGTGAAGGAGATTCTTGCCTATCAGAAGAAGTTTAGGGAAGGGGGAGTCACGATTAATCCTAACATCATGGAATTTTTTAGAAATTGGCTGACCACTCATATTCTAAAATCGGATAAAAAATCTTTTGCTCAAATGAACAGCAAGGGAATTGTATAGCCGAGTCAAATTCAGAAAGTCTAAAAAAAAACGCCCCAGAAATTGGAGCGTTTTTTTTGATATTACGCGTATCACGAATTAATTCCTCAACGGCTTTCCCGTCATCAGCAGCGATTGCATTCTGGCCTGTGATTTCTCAGTGCCACACAAACGCAAGAAGGCCTCACGTTCCAAATCCAGAATATTTTGTTCACTCATCAAACGCTGGGTAGGGACATCTCCCCCGCAGAAGACGTGAGCTAGCTGTTCTGCGATTAATCCGTCGTGTTCGGAAATCATCCCTTGAAGGATGAATCCTCGAATGGCTGAGAGCATGGCCATTTTACCCCCCACGCCGGGGACCAGAATGTCTTCTCTGGGTGTGCCTTGTACATAATTTTTAGCCAGTTCCAAAACATCCTGTTTGGCATCAAACAACAAACTGTCTTTGTTCAAGGTGATTTTATCTGTAGGTTTCAGATAATCAAACTCAATGCCTTCTTTGGCAGAGGTGGCCACTTTGGCGAAGCCGATTTTTTCAAAGGATTTCTGTACCTTGGGGAAAGGCCCTCCATCGCCTTGAGAGGCCCATACCTTCTGGCCTTTGCGACGAAGTGAAGCTTCCGAATTGAGTAACATGTTTTTACATCCACCACCGCCTGGGATAAGCCCCGCGCCTACTTCCACCAAACCAATGTAAGTTTCGGCATAGGCACGAACGGCGTCAGAACCCATACACACTTCACAACCGCCACCCAGGGTCATGCCGAAAGGGGCAGCGACAATAGGTTTGGAAGAATATTTGAAGGCCATGCAGAGGTCTTGAAAATCTTTCACCATCTTTTCGATGTTGCTCCAGTTTTTCTGCTGAGATTCCAACCACAACATCATCAGGTTGGCCCCTACCGAGAAGTTTTGGCCTTCGTTGGTAATCACCATTCCCTTGTAACCCTCTTGCTTGATGATTTCCAAACCCTTGAGACCCATCTGGCCGATGTCGGCATCGATGGCGTTCATTTTGGAGTGGAATTCGAGGCAGATGACCCCATCGCCAATGTCAATCAGCGAGGCAGAATCATTGCTGGCCAGTACCTTGGTCTGTTCTTTAATATCTTTTAAGAACAACACATTTGCTTTTTTGGGGATCGCTTTATGGCTGTTACTCTTCAACTCAAAATACAAAGTGTTCCCTTTTTCGCGCTTGTAGAATTTGCCCTCGCCTTTTTCCAACACTTGTTTGAAGAGGGGAGGGACTTCCAGGCCGTCCTTCGCAATTCGATCGGCCACTTCTTTCAGGCCCAAGGCATCGAGCACTTCAAAAGGTCCAATATCCCAGTTGAAACCCCATTTCATGGCATTGTCGACGTTCACAATGTCATCGGCTATTTCAGGAATTCGTTTGGCGGCATAAATCAAGGTGTCTCGTGTGACTTTCCAGGCCAACTCTCCGCCTCGGTCTTTACTGTTGATGAAGGCCTTGACGCGTGCACGAACATCTTCAATATCTTTCACCGCGCCAATCGATTCAATTTCCACTTTTTGTTTGGGTCGGTAATCGCCTGTCTTCAAATCGAAGGAGAGGAGTTCCGTTTTGCCCGCTGCATTTTTCGTTTTCTTGAAAAAACCCTGCTTGGTCTTATCGCCCAGCCATTTGTTGGCGATCATTTTATTGACCACTTCAGGCATCTTAAAGAACTCGCGGGAATCGTCGTCGGGACAGCCATCGTAGTTGTTCTGAACTACATGGGCCAGGGTATCGATGCCCACCAGATCGGCGGTTCTAAACATGGCCGATTTGGGTTTGCCGAGTGCAGGGCCCAGAATTTTATCGGCCTCTTCAATGGTGTAGCCGCCCCCAATGACATTTTTAAAGCCACTCATGAAGGCGAAGGTTCCAATGCGGTTGGCAATAAAATTGGGCGTATCTTTCGCATACACCACGCCTTTGCCCAGCACATCTTCCAGAAAGTGCACCATGGTGCTGATGACTTCGGGCTTGGTGTCTTTCGAGGAAACCAGTTCCACCAATTTGAGATAGCGAACCGGATTAAAAAAGTGGGTGAGTAAAAAATTCTTTCTGAATTTTTCGGAACGACCTTCCGCCATGGCCTTGAGCAAAATTCCCGAAGTGTTTGAGCTGATGATGGTGCTGTCTTTCATCACTTCTTCCACCCGCGCAAATACCTTTTGCTTGATGTCCAGGCGTTCTACAACGACTTCCACAATCCAATCGCAGTCTCTTAATTGATTCCAATCGTCTTCAAAGTTTCCGGGAGTAATGAGCTTTAAATCGCGTTGCGAATAGATGACAGAAGGTTTTGATTTTTTGATGGCCTCAATTCCGGCCAAGGCAAATTTATTTCTAAATTTTGCATCGGATGGTTTGAGCCCCAGCTTTGCATCTTCCTCGGTAAATTGGGGAGGGACAATATCCAGGAGCAAACTGGAAATTCCAGCGCCCGCAAGATGAGCGGCAATTCCATGCCCCATGACGCCTGCACCGAGTACGCCTACTTTTTTAATTTGTGTCATATGAATAGACCTCTTTATTTCATTAATCCCCCCCTCTTAAGCTAAGAGGGGGATGGGGGGGTGTTATGGCCAATTGGAATCCACTTGATCATAACTCCTCCCGACCTCCTCTTAGCTTAAGAGGAGGAGATTAGGAGTTAAAACGACAATTAAAGCCTCTCAATAATGCAAGCAGCCCCTTGGCCACCCCCAATACACATAGTCTCCAAGCCCCATTTTTTATCATAGGTGAAGAGGTCGTTGACCAGGGTTGCCATAATACGGGCACCGGAGCATCCTAGAGGATGTCCTAGAGCAATGGCACCTCCGTTGGGGTTTACTCTTTTTCTATCGATTCCCAATTCATGCAATACGGCCAGCCCTTGCGCGGCAAAGGCCTCATTGAGTTCTACAATATCAATGTCATTTACGGTTTTTCCGGCACGCTTTAAAACTTTCTGAACCGCAGGCACAGGTCCAATCCCCATCAGCTCTGGGGCACAACCGGCAACGGCCATCGCATGGATACGAGCCAGGGGTTTAATCCCCAAGGCCTTTGCTCTTTCTGCACTCATCAGCACCACTGCGGCGGCACCGTCAGTAAGAGGAGAAGAGTTTCCAGCGGTGACAGAACCCTCTTTTTTGAACACGGGTTTTAAGGTGGAGAGTTTTTCAAGCGTAGAGTCGGCGCGAGGACCTTCGTCTTCGATCACCAATTTTCCATTCACATCAATGCCCACAATTTCGTTTTTAAATTTGCCGGCTTTGATGGCCGCGACTGCTTTTTGATGACTCTCTGCAGCGAATTCATCCATAGCCTGACGGGTGATCTTATATTTTTCAGCCACGTTCTCTGCTGTAATTCCCATGCTGATATAGGCCTCAGGCATACCGGCCTGCATGAGTTTTGGATTTAAAGAAGGATTGAAGCCCCCCATAGGCACATGAGACATGCTTTCGACCCCCGCCGCCACAAACACCTCGCCATCGCCCACCATAATGGCTCGCGCGGCATCCATAATCGCTTGTAAAGAAGAAGCACAGAAACGATTTACCGTGACAGCCGAAGCAGTAATGGGAAGGCCTGCCAGGAAACTGATGTTACGGGCCACGTTCATACCTTGCTCACCCTCGGGCATCGCACAACCCACAACGACATCTTCAATCTCGTTGGGATTCAGGTTCTTCACCCGAGCCACCGCTTCTTTTACGACCGCAGCACCCAGGTCGTCGATTCTCAGATTAATAAAATTACCCTTATTGGCACGGCCCATAGGGGAACGCACCGCACTGACGATGACTACATCTTGCAATTGTTTCATAGGGATCCTCCATAAAAAATGAATGACTATTCAGTGCGCGCACTAACTTGGGATGTTGGGTGTGTCAAGACAGTTTCCTTGTTTAAAACTAAAAGCTAGGTTGGCTCTTGACGGCAACGGGATTTAGGAGGCAAAAAAAATCACAGAAGGAGGAAATTTATGAAAAAAATTATTCTGAGTTTTTTAATAGTGGGGGTGGTCAGTTTTAGTATTTCCTGTGAGAAGACTGCTGATGTAGCTGCGGGAAAGGCCAAGTTTGATCAGAACTGTGCCCCCTGTCATGGGTCTAGTGGGAAAGGGGATGGGCCTGCAGCGGCCGTACTCAATCCAAAACCCAGAAATTTTACGGATCAGGCCTATATGAGTAAAAGGACGAATGCCCAACTGAGTGCAGTAATCAAAAATGGTGGAGCCGCCAACGGATTTTCAGCCATGATGGCGCCTTGGGCTGGCGTTCTTTCGGATGCAGATATTGCCAATGTGGTGGCTTATGTTAGGACATTGAAGTAATGTGCTTTGGTACAATTCAATAAGGTAATCGATGAAGGTATTAAAAAGTGGGTACCACAAGTTTTGATCCGTTACTCCACCGACGAGTCCTATACCAGGATCTAATTTTTTTTCAGCCACGAAAATAGAGGGGAATAAGATTTAACTTACCAGCTTGAGTTCCGCAGATTTTAGTAAGAAGCCACTCTGAAAAGTCCTCTCTCCCTTGAGGGGAGAGGGGAAATGCTTTATAGATGGGTACTTGCCAAGAATGAGCAAAAAATGATTCTTAAAATCTGCGGAACTCAAGATAGTTTCTTAATTTAAAAAAGGGTTGCTCTGTTTTTCCTGTCCAATATTGGTGTTGGGGCCATGTCCTGGAACTACAATAGTTTGATCAGGCAAGATTAAATATTTCTTTTTGATGGATTGAATTTCCTGATCGTAATCCCCCTGCCATAAATCGGTGCGACCAATGCTGCCTGCAAATAAAGTGTCGCCGGGAAACAAAATCCCTTTTTGATCGAGGTGAGGAAAGTAAAATCCGCAAGAACCGGGGGTGTGGCCTGGCGTGTGGAGAACTGTCCCTCGGATGTTTCCCGCCTCGATTTGCTGGCCCTCCTTCAAAAATTCATCTGGGGCCACGGGTGTTTGAATTTTGCTGGGAGGAAGTCCTAAAAACCTGCCTTGCATGTCCATTTTTTCATAAAGAGGGAGATCTGCCTTGTGCAGCATCACACGGGCGTTGGTGGCCTTTTGCAAGGCAGTGGTGCCGCCGATGTGATCAATGTGGGTGTGCGTGTGTAAAATATTTTTGACGCAGAGCCCATGTTTTTTGACGCGGTCCAAAATCGCTTCCACTTCATCTCCGGGATCAATCACGATGGCTTCTTTGGTTTGAGGGTCTCCCAGGATAATGCAATTGCATTGAAAGGGCCCAACGGGAATGATTTCGAGAATTTCTTGCATAAATATCAAGTTATTGACTTATATGACTGTGTTGGGTTGAAGTAAAATTTATGTCCTCTTTTGAAAAGACAGTAGATACGAAAAATAAATATAAAATCAATATTATTTGGGATCCAGAAGACGACATTTATGTGGCACTGTGCCAGAACTGGATGGATGCATGTCTCACGGGAAGACAGAAATTCAGGCCTTAAAAAATGTTAAGCAGGCGATGGCAGGTTGGATCAAAACAGCAAAAGAATTGGAATAATTCGCGACACCGACTCCTGGTAAAAATCTGCTAGATTTTCTGAAAAAAATTAGCAATAACAAGTTTGGCTTTTGAAACGGGAACCCCTTTATTTTAGGACTTTTTATGAGATCTACTCATTTGTATCATTTGGAAAACTTAAGTACGGCTGAAAAAATTCAGCTTGTGGAAGATCTCTGGGATGAAATTGCAGAGCACTCCGAAGAATTTCCTTTAAGCGCTTCACAAAAAGAAGAATTAGATAGACGCATTGCAGAGCATGAAATGTATCCTGAGGAAGGTTCGAGCTGGGAGGAAGTAAAGCAGAGGATTAAAGGTGAAAATTAAATTAAAAGCCTCTGCTGAAAAAGATTTATTAGAAATTTATAGCTGGTACGAATCGCAGCGTCTTGGTTTGGGTAAAAGTTTTCTTATTGCCTTTGAGGCTAAACTGAATCTAATTGCCAGGAATCCTTTTCTGTTTCAAAAATTTTACAAAAATGTTTATCGAGTTTTTCTAGATAGATTTCCCTATCAAATTTTTTATTCTAGCCAGGACAATCTTCTTACAGTCCTTGGCGTATTTCATTTCAAACGCAGTGAAGCGTATTGGAAACAAAGAGTTAAATAATATTTAAACCAAGAGGAAGTGATGTCTAAAATTTTAAACAAATACAGTTCCCGTCTCACCCAAGATAAAAACCAACCCGCCTCCCAGGCCATGCTTTATGGCCTTGGGCTGACCGAAGAAGACCTGGCTAAACCTTTTATCGGCATTGCCTCTACAGGTTATGAGGGAAACACCTGTAACATGCATCTGAACGATTTGGCGAAACTCTGCAAGCAGAGTTGCACGGATGCCGGTCTGGTGGGTTTGATTTTCCATTCTATTGGAGTGAGTGATGGAATTTCGATGGGGACTGAAGGGATGAATTTCTCTTTGCAATCGCGAGAAATTATTGCGGACTCGATCGAAACCGTGATGGCCGCGCATTGGTATGACGCCAATATCTCGGTGGTGGGTTGTGACAAAAATATGCCTGGGTCTATCATTGCGGTGGGACGCCTCAATCGTCCCTCCATCATGGTTTATGGTGGGACCATCAGCCCGGGAAAATTTCATGATAAAATTTTGGATATTGTTTCGGCCTTTGAAGGCTTAGGCGAATATGTGGCTGGCAAAATCGACGAAA
Organism: Deltaproteobacteria bacterium; assembly: GCA_015233135.1. Taxonomy (NCBI): domain Bacteria; kingdom Pseudomonadati; phylum Myxococcota; class Myxococcia; species Deltaproteobacteria bacterium. The sequence continues at coordinate 45,991 of JADFYH010000007.1, read as the reverse complement.
AAGAATTGAAAGGGGTATTGCAACATGCCTGTCCCGGCGCAGGCGCTTGCGGCGGCATGTACACGGCCAACACCATGGCTTCGGCCATTGAAACGTTGGGGATGAGTTTGCCTTATTCGTCTTCTTATCCTGCCACCAGCCCTGAAAAGAAAGAGGAGTGTTTAAAACGCGTGGGCGCTGCGATTCGTGTTCTTTTAGAAAAAAATATTACCCCTTCTCAAATCATCACCCAAAAATCCATGGAGAATGCCATCACCATGGTTATGGCCCTGGGAGGATCTACCAATGCGGTGTTGCACATGATTGCCATTGCAAAATCGGTGGGCCTCAAATTGACCCTCGATGATTTTCAGCGCATCAGCGACAAGACGCCCTTTATTGCCGATCTTAAACCCAGCGGGAAATATGTGATGGAAGATTTATGTAAAGTGGGTGGAGTGCCTGCCGTTCAAAAACTTTTGCTCAAAGAAGGATTTTTACATGGCGATTGCCTGACCGTTACGGGAAAGACCCTGGCTGAAAATCTGGAAACTTGTCCGGATTTGCCCGAGGATCAAAAGGTGATTGTTCCCTTGTCGGACCCCATTAAAAAAACAGGGCATCTTCAGATTTTATACGGAAATATTTCTCCTGAAGGATCCGTGGCCAAGATTACAGGGAAAGAAGGCTTGTCCTTCACGGGCAAAGCCAACGTCTTTGAGAGTGAAGAGGAAGCCTGCGAGGCATTGCTCGCCAAGAAGATTAAAAAGGGCGATGCGATTGTCCTTCGCTACGAAGGCCCCAAAGGTGGGCCAGGGATGCAGGAGATGTTAAAGGTGACGGCACTCGTGATGGGGGCTGAGTTGGGAAACGATGTGGCTTTAATTACCGATGGCCGCTTTTCTGGTGGAACCCACGGCTTTGTGGTAGGGCACATTACACCGGAAGCCCAGGTGGGTGGGGTGCTTGCTGTGATCAAAAATGGAGATGAAATTGAAATTGATGCGGAGAAACGTGTGCTCAATTTGAAAGTGGATGCTCAAGAAATTGAAAAACGTCTTCGAGCCTGGAAAGCCCCTGCCTACAAAGTTTCGAAGGGGACACTTTATAAATATATTAAATTGGTATCCTCTGCTTCAGAGGGTTGTGTGACGGATGAGTAGATTTATAAGGCCTCAATTCAGGTGATCACTTCAGTATTCCCCCTCTCCCTCGACGGGAGGGATGACATCAAAATCTTGTAAGGATAGGGACGCAGCCAGAAAGATACTCTGGTTGCGGCTAGGCCGCGTTATGAAAAAAATATTTCTTCTCCCTTTACTTTTGCTCAGTGCCTGTCACGTGACTGGATCTAATCAAACTCAATCCCCTCAAACTCAGCCTCAACCGCTTATTCCTGCACCTGTGACGGCCCCTTTGCTCGAATCAAGACCTGCCGAAAAAATCGGTCAGCAAATTGATCAGGGTCTGCAGCAAATGGGTTCAAAAGTAGGAGAAGGGCTTAAATCCCTGGGGGATGCGGTCCGTGAAAGCAGACAAAAGATTGGTCAGGGAGTTCAACAGCAGATTGATTCTGGAAAAATCAACCAAGTGCTTCAAAAGGCGGGCGACGAAATGAGCCAGCAGTTGAAGGAAGCTGCGGAAGAAATCAGAAGAACAGGAGATGAAATCCAACATGATCTAGGCGAGACTCAGAGAGCGGACTAGGGCTTGACCTCCGAACCGATGTAACACCAATGCTCGTTGTAATAAATAGTTTTTAGGTCGGAGTATTGAGAACAGTTTTCCCGGGTGGGGACATAAAGATAAGCATAACTTCGAAATTTGGTTTTGTAGTCGGGAAAATAAACTACATAGGAGCCATTTCCTTTTGAAGTTAAGGTAATTTTGTTTCCTGCTGAAACATATCCAAAATCACTAAAGGGTAACATAATGGATTGGTTCAGTTTATCAAACAGATTCCTATTTTTATCGATATAGGTGATGGCACTTTGTCGGTTCTTGCTGAAAACTCGGTAATTCAAATTGGTGAATTGTTCTTCGAAGGGCATAAAAAGCACAATAAGAGCGATGAGATTAAGAGTCATGGGAATTGCATCGTATTTCTGTTTGTGAGTTTTATGGCGATTGTATTGAATAGAAAAATAAAAGGAGAGCGGTAATAGGATGACGAGCAGAATCCAGTATAAAATTTCCAGGAGAGTGGGAAATATCAAATCATAGGGTGAGACAAGGAAGGCCCACAAAGAATAAATGGCATGTTTGTAAACGGGGAAGAGTGAAATAATAAATAACAAGATGGAAACTCTAAATGTCCTGGAAAAATTTTTCACCATAAAACTCCATTGTTTTAGAAAGAGAGCAAACCCGAGAAATGCTAGCAGATTTAAAGCTTTTTCTTCAACAAGTCATTCACCATCTGCGGATTAGCCTTTCCTTTGGATTCCTTCATCACCTGTCCTACGAAAAATCCAAAAAGCTTGTCCTTGCCTGCCTTGTATTGGGCCAGATTGCCAGGGTTTGCGGCAATGACCTGATCGATGATGGCTTCCAAAACGGAGCCGTCCGAAACCTGAGCCCCCATCTTATTAATGATACTTTCGGCACTGGCCTTGCTGTTGTTCATCTCTAAAACCACATCCTTCAACATCTTGCTGCTGATGGCCCCACTCAACATTTTCTGAATCGCCACTGAAAGTTCAGAGGCGGGAATGTTTTCGAAAGGAGTTTCCCCTTTAGCGGCCAGTCCCATCAGTTCGGTCATGATGATGTTGCTAGATTTTTTGGCGTCTCCTGTGGCTTTGGCGACGGTCTCAAAATAGTCGGCGATTTTTTTCTCAGCAGTGAGCACCCCGGCATCGTATTCGGGAATTCCATATTCCTCCACAAATCGAAGGGCTTTCTGGTGTCCGAGTTCTGGTAAGGTCTGATGCACTTTTTCGATGTGGTCTTCTGTCAAAATAAGAGGAAGCAGGTCAGGGTCCGGAAAATAGCGATAGTCATGGGCCTCTTCTTTAGAGCGCATGGACTCGGTGATATTTTTTGCATTGTCATAAAGACGGGTTTCTTGAACCACTTGCCCTCCATCCGCAAGTACCGCCTTCTGACGTTCCACTTCGTAGTGGATGGCTTTTTCCACGAACTTGAAAGAATTGATATTCTTCAGTTCGGTACGTGTTCCAAATTTTTCTTGTCCTACAGGGCGAATGGAGACGTTGGCGTCACAACGAAACGACCCTTCTTCCATGTTTCCATCACACACATCGATATACATCAGAATATCGCGAAGGCGCTTCAGGTAAGTGGCTGCTTCAGAAGCAGAGCGCATCTCCGGTTCACTCACGATTTCAATCAGGGGGGTGCAGGCCCGGTTGAGATCGATGTGCGAATAGGCATCGTCGCCAAAATCATGCAGCGATTTTCCGGCATCTTCTTCCATGTGAATGCGGGTGAGATGGATGCTTTTTTTCACTCCATCGAGTTCAATGTCCACTTGTCCGCCCAGACAGAGGGGGAGTTCATACTGGGAAATCTGGTAGCCCTTGGGTAAATCGGGGTAGAAATAATTTTTACGGGCGAACACGCTTTTTTTCTGGATGTTGCAATTCAAGGCGAGTCCCGCTTTAATCGCATATTCGACGGCCTTTTCATTCAAGACCGGCAGCACACCCGGCAGAGCCAGGCAGACCGGGCAGGTGTGCGAGTTGGGTTCTGCGCCAAAAGTAGTGGAGCAGCTGCAAAAGAGTTTGGTTTGTGTTTTAAGCTGGGCGTGGACTTCGAGTCCGATGATGGTTTCGTAGTTCATACATAATCCATGTTGATGAGTTGCGAAAGATTCGATTTTGCTTCATTGATTTCTATTGAGTTGTTAACCAAATTACGCATGGATTTACCGTAGGATTTTTGATCTGGAGCGTCAATACGAAATGGGGATATTATGCTAGAAAAACAGAGAATTCAAAGGATCCTCAAGATCCTGAATCACCTCTATCTCAAGCCGGTTACTGCCCTCCAATATACCCATCCCCACGAGCTTTTATTTTCCACCATTCTTTCGGCTCAATGTACGGATAAGCAAGTGAATAAGGTCACTCCCGCATTATTTGCCAAATACAAAACCGTGCAAGACTTTGCGGAGGCGGATTTGAAAGATTTGGAAAAGCTCATTCGCAGCATCGGTTTTTTTCGCAGCAAGGCGCTTGCCATTCAATCGAGTGCTCGAACTTTGATGGAAAAATTCAAAGGGAAAGTTCCTCAAACTCTCGAGGAGTTGACTCAGCTTCGAGGAGTAGGTCGTAAAACCGCCAATGTGGTGTTGGGAGATGTTTTTAAGGTGGCGGGGGTGGTGGTGGACACGCATGTGAAGCGTCTGGCTTATCGCTTGGGACTGACGGAAAATACAGATCCGGTAAAAATTGAACAAGACCTGATGAAGCTTATTCCTAAAAAAAACTGGACCGCATTTTCTCATCAACTCATTCTGCATGGGAGAGCGGTTTGCAAGGCGCGGAGGCCTTGGTGTGGGGAGTGCGAGTTGAAGGCTTTGTGTCCGAAGAAGGGAGTGTAGATTATCGGCGCAATTGAATACAAATGCCGTTTGACAGATTGGGAGTGGTCATTTATATTGACGATATGACCACAATGAACGCCACTGAATTTAAGGCAAAATGTTTAACCTTGATGGACCATGTACAAAGTACAGGCGAAGTCATTTCCATCACCAAGAGAGGCCAAGAAGTAGCCCGTCTGGTTCCCTCCCCAAACCCAAAACGAAGACAGAAGTTGCTGCAACAGCTCAAAGGTTCTGTTCAAATTCACTTCGATTTAACCCAGCCCACACTGTCTGAACAAGCGATAGAGAATGTGCTTGTTCATTCTGAAAGAAAAATTCATGGCTCGGCTCATTGATACTCATATCTGGATCTGGTGGCTTACAGGTTCTAACCTCTTGTCTCTCAAAGAGAGACTGGCTCTAGAAAATGAGGATGAGCCTTTGTTGCTCTCGAGTATCTCCTTGTGGGAAGCAAGTTTGTTGCATGAGATGGAAAGAATAAAATTATTACCGAACGCTCAGGCTTGGGTGAAAATGGCAACTTCTCCGGATCTAGTGCAGGTGCTTGATTTAAGTCCTGAGATAGTTTCAGAAATCTTTTCCAAGAAAATGAAAACCCTTCATAAAGATCCTGCAGATCGTATTATTGTAGCAAGCGCTCGGGCCTTAAAAATTCCTCTTCATACTCACGATAAAAAGATTATCCAATCGGGACTAGTAAAGATTTGGAAGCCTTGAAGTTTTAAATCTTCGCCTTCCTCAAATGCCACTCCGTGTTTTGTTCGTAAGCATAAGCGGCCTGAAAAATTTTTTCTTCTGCAAAGGGTTTTGCAAGCAGTTGCATTCCAATGGGAAGCCCGCTGCGGGTGAATCCGCAGGGGAGGCTCATTCCGGGTAATCCTGCCAAATTCACGTTGATGGTAAAGATATCAGAGAGGTACATCGCTAAAGGATCGGAAGTTTTTTCTCCAATTTTAAAGGCGGGATTAGGGGTGACGGGTGTGAGTAAGACATCAAATTTTTTAAAGGCCGCTTCAAAATCCTGCCGAATGAGAGTTCGTACTTTCTGTGCCTTGATATAGTAGGCATCGTAGTATCCCGCCGATAAAACATAGGTGCCGAGCATGATACGGCGTTTCACTTCTGCGCCGAAGCCCTCACTGCGGGAAAGCCTGTACATCTCTTCCAGAGTATTGGCCTTGCTGCTGCGATGTCCATAGCGGACGCCATCGTAACGAGCCAGGTTTGAACTGGCCTCTGCGGGGGCAATAATATAATAAGTGGCTACGCCGTATTCGGTGTGGGGTAGCGAGACTTCTTCGCAAACGGCCCCCAACTTTTCATACACTTTGATGGCCTCCCGTACTGACTCTTCAATTTCTTTGTCCATCCCGCTCACGAAATATTCTTTGGGAATGCCGATGCGCACACCCTTCACCTCCCCCGTTAAGGCTTTTGTGTAATCGGGCACGGGCGTGTTCACCGAGGTGGAGTCCTTTGGATCAAAACCCGCAATCGCATTGAGGACAAGGGCTGCATCGCGCACCTCTTTGGTCATGGGGCCTACTTGATCCAGAGAAGAGGCAAAGGCGATGACGCCATAACGCGAAACCCGTCCATAGGTAGGTTTAAGTCCCACTGTAGAAGTAAGAGCCGCCGGTTGACGAATAGAACCTCCGGTATCCGTTCCCAGAGTGGCAAAACACAAATCGGCTGCAATGGCGGCGGAACTTCCCCCGCTGGATCCTCCAGGAGTACGCTCTAAATCCCAGGGGTTACGTGTCTTTTTGTAAGCAGAGGTTTCAGTGGAAGAGCCCATGGCAAATTCATCCATGTTCAATTTTCCAGTGAGCACAATGCCGGCATCCAGTAATTTTTGAACCGCGGTTCCATTATAAGGGGGGATATAATTTTCTAAAATTTTAGAGGCACAGGTGGTTTGGATCCCTTGAGTGACAAAAATATCTTTTAAGGCAAAGGGAACTCCGGTGAGAGGTTTTACTTCCAGGCCTTTTGAAATCTGGGAATCGAGGGCCTCGGCTTGTTTGAGCGCTGCGTCTTCACAGAGAGTAAGATAAGCTTGCACCTTGGAATCCAAGTCTCGAATGCGTTTAAATTGAGCCTGAGTCGCCTCTTTCGAGCTGACCTCTTTGCTTTTAATTTTTTCGTGAAGTTGAGCGAGTGTGAGTTGGGTGAGCGACATTGTTTATCCTTAAATTATCCAATTACCTTCGGAACCATAAACAAATTTTCTTCCTGTCTGGGAGCCCCCTCAAACACCTGTGCTTGAATTCTACTTTCTTGAACTTCATCTTTGCGAAAGGCAGAGGCCAATCCCAGGGCATGGGAAGTGGGTTCAATGTTTTTGGTATCGAGTTTGTTCAAATTTTCGATGAAACCTAAAATTTGATTCATTTGTTCGGTGAACTTGTCCAGCGCATTGGCGGAAATTTCAAGTTTTGCAAGTCCTGCAATTTTCCGGACGTCTTCGTGGTTGATCATGATTCATTCCTGTTTTTGTAAGGGTAGAAAAGAATTTTAAGAAAGTTTAAACAAACTCAAAATGGCTTTCAGTAAACCCGATTCTTCCCCGATCATCTTTTTTAAATCAGTATTGTCGAGAAAAACCCCCCCGCAATGAAAGCATTTGTCTATTGTGTATCCATGAAAGAACATTTCATGGAGTTCGTGACCACATTTTGCGCACCTCATCCAATGAAGTTGTTTGAGTTTTTGCTCTTCATTGGCCGAAATTTTACTTTTTTTATCGTCAGCCAGCTTTTTAAGCTTTTCAATTTCTTCTTGAGCAAAGTATTGTTCTTCGGGTGTAAAATGTTTGTTGTGCATGTGCGCGCTTTTCATTCGTCTCTCCTTATTAATAAAGGGCTAATATGAATTTGGAAACTCTCTATGCAGTCTATTTTTTTATTTTCGGGCTTGTCTTTGGTTCTTTCCTCAATGTCTGTATTGCAAGAATTCCAGAAGGGGAATCCATTGTAGCACCGAGGTCCAAATGCCCGGGTTGCCAGTCGGCCATTGCATTTTACGATAATATTCCTCTGCTCAGTTTTCTTCTTTTACGGGGGAAGTGCAGACATTGTCATGCTAAAATTTCGTGGCTTTATCCTTCTGTGGAATTTTTAACAGGTTTGCTTGCTTACTTTTGTTTTATAAAACTTAGATTGCCTCTTCCTTCTCTTCTTTGGTTTTTATTTTTTATTTCTCCTCTCATCGTCATTAGCGTTATCGACTTAAAACATTATCTCATTCCGGACATTCTCAGTCTTCCAAGTATCGCTTTGGGTTTTCTCCTTCATGCCTACAGCAACGGTAGTCTTCATTGGAAAGAGGCCTTGTTGGATTCTTTTTTGGGGGCCTTGCTTGGTGCAGGCATTTTATTTCTCATCGCTTTTCTTTATGAATATCTTCGTAAACAAGAGGGCTTGGGGGGAGGCGATGTTAAATTGGCGGCTATGTTGGGCGCTTTTTTGGGTTGGAAATCCATTTTTTTTATTTTCTTTTATGCCTCCTTAACCGCGTCTCTCCTGGGTTTGAGCTTGATTTTGATCAATAAATTTCGTTTTCAATCGAAGTTACCTTTTGGCCCCTTTCTTTCATTTGGGGCAATTCTGTATTTTTTTAAGGGATCACAATTCCTTTTTCATTTTATACGCTTTCTTCATCCAATGCGTTAATTATATATAATTATATATATTTTATATTTAAAATTTAAATTTTATTGCTGAATGATTATTTTTTTATAGTCTTTATTTGATTTTTAAGGTGAAGAATGTTTAGACCTTGAGTCTCGAGGCTTAGCCTCGGGCGAAGATTTTAATAGTCCTGAAAAAAAGGTTTGTTGGATATGACGAATTCCGAAAATAATAATCCTGTCCCCATTGTCCCTGTAAAAAACTTTGTCAGAAAGTATCGCGAAAGCTTGTTAGTCAGTAAGGCCGAGCTTGCTCGCAAAGCTAGTTTATCCGCGTTGACTATTGATCGCATCGAGTCGGGCATGAGTTGTCGCATGGACACCAAACGCAAAATTTTACTGGCATTGGGTTTGCAGCTTTCCGATAAAGAAAAAGTTTTTCCTGAATCTGAAGAAAATCAAAATGGCTAATTTAAGATATTTGACAAGTGGGGAGTCCCACGGTCCGGCGCTGACGGTGATTCTTGAAGGAATGCCGGCCGGGGTTCCCGTTTCCTCCGAAAAAATCAACATTCAATTATGGCGGCGCCAACAAGGTTATGGTCGGGGTGGCCGTATGAGCATTGAAAAGGATGAAGTTCAAATTCTTTCGGGCATCCGCTTTGGTCAAACCTTGGGTTCTCCTATTACCTTGCAAGTACACAACAAAGATTGGGTGAGTTGGCAAGAAGAGATGGCGATAGAGGGAAAGTTTGGGAAACTCAAGCGAGTAGTCACCAAGCCCCGACCTGGTCATGCCGATTTAGTCGGGGGGATGAAATACAATCACCGCGATCTTCGAAATATTTTGGAGCGTGCCTCGGCTCGTGAAACTACCGTGAGAGTTGCCTGTGGGGCTCTTGTCCGGCAATTACTAGAAGCTTTAGGTGTTCCTCTCACTTCTTATGTGAAGTCTATTGGAAGAGTAAAGGTAAGCGCGGAGCCCCCTGCTTTTGATAAGCTCGTGGCACGTTGTGAAAAATCTCCTGTTCGAACTTTCGATGCAAAAGCAGAATTGGCGATGATCAAAATCATCGATCAGGCCAGAAAAAGCGGAAACAGCTTGGGTGGAGTTATTGAAGTTTTGGCCTTCAATTTGCCGCCGGGTTTAGGCTCTTATGTTCAGTGGGATAGAAAGCTGGATGGAAAACTGGCTCAGGCCCTGATGAGCATTCAAGCGATTAAAGGCGTCGAGATAGGTCTGGGTTTCGAGGCCGCTCGTCTTTTGGGATCGGAAGTCCACGATTCTCTCTATTATAATTCCAAAGAAAAAAAATATGTTCGCAAGTCCAATGGCGCCGGAGGTCTGGAAGGCAGCATGACCAACGGGGAGCCTTTGGTTTTACGTGCGGCCATGAAACCGATTTCAACTTTGTACAAACCTCTGGACTCGGTGGATATTGAAAGCAAGCAAGCTTACAAGGCCTCGATTGAGAGATCGGATGTTTGTGCAGTGCCGGCCGCTGCGGTTATTGCAGAAAATGTGGTGGCGATTACCTTGGCGGATGCCTTCCTCGAAAAATTTGGAGGGGATTCTCTTTTGGAGTTGAAGAAAAATTTAAAGGGATATTTGAAACAGGTACAAAATTTTTAGGTTATCATGGCATCTTTTCCATCCTTAATCACACTCTGCGGTTTCATGGGTACGGGTAAAAGTGCAGTAGGCAAATCGCTTTCTCTGGCACTGAGATATCAATTTTTTGACAGTGATCGAGAAATTCAGGCGCGTGAAGCGCGAAGCATCCAGCAGATCTTTGAGACAGAAGGGGAGGAGCATTTCCGTAAGATTGAAAAAGAAACCCTCTCCAAGTTTCTTTCCAAAAATGAAAAAACAGTTTTATCCGTAGGGGGTGGCGCTATTTTGGATAAAGAAAATTTTCAGCTTTTGGCTTCTTCCAGCGTCATGATTCTTCTCTCTGCGAATGTCGATGAAATTGTAAGGCGTTTAGGGCATGAAAATGAACGGCCACTTTTACAGGGCGGAGATAGACGAAAAAAAATTGAGAAATTGTTGCAGGATCGAAAAAAAATTTATTCCAAGGTGAAGATTCAAATCGATACGAGCGGCTTGGCTATTGATGAAGTCGTTCAAAAAATTATTGAGCGACTTAAAAAAGAATATCCATGATTCGCCCCATGGAGGTAAGCGATGAGTAAAAGTTCGATTGGTGTATCTAGATTGAAAGACTATTCGGGTGCCATCAGGAAAATCAAAGACGCCATTTTGAAAAGTCGCTACACGGCGGCGGCGCTTGCCAATCGAGAACTTCTTTCTCTCTATTTTTCTGTGGGCAGGTATGTTTCTGAGAATACTCGCAATCATCAATGGGGCATCGCTGCCATCGAAATTATTTCTGATCGGTTGCAACAAGAACTTCCTGGTCTGAGGGGATTTTCTCCGAGTAATATCAAGAATATGCGTCTTTTTTACGAGGTCTGGAAAGGCCATTTTAAAAATCGCCAGTTGGCAACTGGCGATTTGGAGACAGCGAATTTTACACGGGTTGGTTTCACTCACCACATTGAAATTATCTCAAAAGTCAAAAAAGAAGAAGCTCGTCTGTTTTATGTCGAGCAGTGCGCTACAGATTTTTGGAGTGTTGAAAAATTGAAATATCATATCAAAGAAGATCTGTTTTCCCGAAAGGGTATGTTGCAAAACAATTTCCCAAAAACGATAACCGACAATGCATTTCGGACGAGAGCGCTCCATTCCTTCAAAGACGAGCTGTTGCTTGATTTTGTCAACATAGAAGACCCTGACGAAGAACCTGATGAACGGGTTTTGGAACATGCTATTGTAAACAACCTAAAAAAATTCATCATGGCACTTGGGTCAGATTTCAGTTTTATCGGCAACCAGTACCGGTTGATTGTGGATGGGAATGAGTTTTTTATTGATCTGCTTTTTTTTAATCGTAAACTTCAAAGCCTTGTTGCCATTGAAATCAAAAAAGGTAAATTCAAAGCCGAATATGCAGGAAAAATGAACTTTTACCTGTCAGCTCTGGATGAATTGATAAAAATGCCTCACGAGAGTCCTTCTATTGGTATCATTCTGTGCAAAGAAAAAAATCATAGAATTGTGGAGTTTTCTTTTCGGGACACCAGCAAGCCCATGGGAGTTGCTCTCTACAAAAGATCTGCCAAGCTTCCAGCCAAGTACAGGCATATTTTGCCGGATGCTGAAAAACTGAAAACTTTTTTATAAGAAATCGTAACATTCAATATTAAAATATGACCCCTCTGCTTCATTTAAAACTCTCCGGCAATCCCTACTCCATTTATTTTGTAGAAGGTCGTTCTAAAGAATTGGAAAAGCTCTTTTCTTCTTTTTTTAAAGCCAGAAAATGGGTGATGGTCAGCAATCCAAAAGTGTATCGTTTGCATGGTAAACAGCTGGAAAAGAAGCTTTCTTCTTTGGGCGAAGTGCATACGGTCTTCATGCCCGATGGAGAAAAATATAAGACCTTGGAGACCCTGCAAAAACTCTATAAGGCTTTTTTAAAACACAAAGTAGATCGCAACACGCCTGTGGTGGCTTTGGGTGGGGGCGTGGTGGGAGATGTGGCGGGTTTTGCAGCGGCCACTTTTTTAAGAGGGCTTCCCCTCATTCAGATTCCAACCACATTACTCGCTCAAGTCGATTCCAGCGTAGGTGGCAAAACCGCTGTAGATCTGCCGGAAGGAAAAAATCTGGTTGGTGCTTTTTATCAGCCTCATCTGGTGTATATTGATACTTCTTATCTGAATACCTTGCCCCAGCGGGAAATCCTTTGTGGTTCTGCAGAAGTGATTAAATATGGCGTCATAAAAAGCCCTTCTTTATTCAAATTGCTGGAAGAACAAATTCATTCCTTCTTAAAACTGGATCCCGGGCTACTCGCGCGCATTGTACGGGAATGTGTGGAGATTAAAGCCAAGGTGGTTCAGGGAGATGAAAAGGAGACCAAAGGTTTGAGGATCATCCTCAACTTTGGACACACCTTGGGGCATGCCGCCGAAACTTTAATGGGCTATAAAAAGATGAGTCATGGAGAGGGTGTTGCAGTGGGAATGGCCTTTGCCGCACAGCTTTCACAACGCATGGGTTTTTGTTCGCTGCAAAGTGAGCAGCGTTTGAAAAATTTGATAATAAAAGCGGGATTTTCTATCCAAATCCCTTTCTTCAAGGCCTCTCAATATTTACAGGTGATGGCACGTGACAAGAAGATGCAACAGGGGCAGATACAATATGTCCTGATGAAAAAGATTGGACAGGTGTTTAGCCAGAAATTAGCGCTGGACTTTGTGGAGAAAGAATTGAGACACTGCTTGAAAAACAGTTAGCAGTTGGCAGTTATTAGTTACTAGTTAACAGTAAGGGGTAATCCAACCTTTGCTGGCAGCTGCGAACTAGTAACTGCTAACTAGTAACTAATAACAATGGCCTTCGAACTCGATCCCCTATTTCATAACAAAACCATGGTGAAGATTTTACTGGCTCAGGGGCACTTGCTGCATGCGGGTAAGATCTGCCAGAAATTGTTGGCAAGAGATTCTGAAAATGAAAGTTTGAAAGAGCTCTACGAAAAGACCCGAACCAATTTCATGAAAAATTTTGCGGGAGTGGCAGCAAAGGCTGCTGAAGAAGTGCTTGAAGAGGAAGAGGAAATTACGGAACCGGGCTTGAGAAAAGAAAGATTAGAAGCGGCTTTGGCGGCAAAAGAGGAACAAGAGAAGGCTGAAACAAGGGTAGAAGCTGAGGTCCAGGAAGAATTGAAATCAAAATCGGAGGGAATTGCAGAAACAAAAACTTCGGCTGCAGAGGTCGTGAAAATGTCTTTGTCCGATAAAGTTTTCAATCTGGAATTTTTACTCCTGAAAGTGCAAGAGAGGCGTTTGTGAGTCCAAAGAGAAAAATTTTAGTGATTCATGGCCCAAACCTCAACCTCCTGGGAGAACGAGAGAAAGGGGTTTACGGCGATTTGACCTTAGAAAAAATTAACCAGAAAATTTCCAAGGAAGCAGATTCTCTCGGCTTGGCAGTCAATTTTTTTCAAAGTAACCACGAGGGAGAGCTTGTTTCCAAAATCCAGGAAGCTCGTCAAAATTTTCAGGGTCTTATTTTAAATCCAGCGGCCTATACCCATACTTCTGTGGCTTTGCGGGATGCCGTGGCGGCGATTTCCATTCCGGTCATCGAGGTGCATTTGAGCAATATCTATTCGCGCGAAGATTTTCGTCATCATTCTTTTATTGCCCCTGTTGCAAAAGGGCAAATTGCGGGTTTTGGGGTGCTCAGTTATTTGTTGGCTTTGCGGGCTTTGAAAGAAATTCTGTAAATTATGAGTGATAAAGCAAAACAATTTTTTACTACGTTGAAAGGCATTTTTAATAAAAATCCCTTTGAGAAGGAACTGAAAGAGGCGCTACTAAGTTGCCAGGCAAATCCTAACGATCAGCGTGCCAAGATCCGCCTGGGTGAAATTTATTTCAAGCGTCGAGAATTGGCCTTGGGTTTACAACTTTTCACAGAAGTGGCTGAGGCCTATGTTCGGGAGGGTTTTTTTCTCAAGGCAGTTGCCATCTACAAGAACATGATTCGCATGTCGCCTGGGAGTGTGGAATACAATGAAAAGTTGGCTGAGATTTATCCTCAATTAGGAATGGTCAAAGATGCCATTAATCAATACCTGATTGTGATCAATTATTATCAAAGCCGGGCGGAGAAAGAAAAAGTATTGGAAGTGGCCCAAAAAATGGTGCTACTTGATACGCAAAATCCCATGCATCGTATGCGTTTAGCCGAAATTTATTTAAACCAGGGGATGGTGGATGCGGCTTTGAAGGAATACGAGCAAATTAGCGAGCAGCTGAAGCAGGAGGGTGCAAAAGAGCTTAAGCTGTTGATCGAAGTGCTGGAAAAAATCTATTTTCGTCGTCCCAAAGATCTGAATGTACTTAAAGAACTTTGCATTTTATATCTCAGAAAACACGACCCTGAATCGGTGATGAAAAAAATTGAGCGCTCAAAATTGGAAAAAGAAGGCGATTTTGAAAAGATCTATCTGAAGGCCAAAGAGATTTTTGAGTACGATCAGAAGAAAGTAGTTGGTTAGTGTCCCTTTCGAAAATCCAAATGATTCGCTTAGCCAGTTACAGAAAAAAAGAGTTTGAATATGCGTTTTTCTGCCATCAAAGGCATGCACGATGTAGGCCCCCCCGAAATCAAAACCTGGAATTTCATTGAAAAGATCGCGCGAGAAATTTTTGAGCAGGCGGCTTTTTTTGAACTGAGACCTCCGCTTTTGGAAGAAGAAGCCCTCTTTCAACACGCCGTGGGAAACACCAGCGATATTGTCGAAAAAGAGATGTATGCCTTCGAAGATCGCAATGGCAAGCGTATTGCTTTGAGACCCGAAGGGACTGCTTCCCTGGTAAGAGCCTACATTGAACGTTTTGCCGGGGCTGGAGGCCAGTACTCCCGTTTTTATTATCTGGGGCCGATGTTTCGTCATGAACGTCCTCAGAAAGGTCGCTTTCGTCAATTTACTCAAATTGGGGCAGAGGTATTTGGAGCGACTTCTCCTTATGTGGATGCAGAAGTCATCGCCTTGGCGAATCAACTTTTCAAAAAGTTGGGGCTTGATTCTATCCGACTGCAACTGAACAGTTTGGGTTGTAAAGATTGTCGACCGGTTTATCGCCAGGAATTGTTGAAAGTTTTGGAACCTCTCCGAGAGCAACTTTGTGCGCAATGCCAGGATCGCCTGGGGCGAAATCCTTTGCGCGTCCTAGACTGTAAAAATCCCTCCTGCCAGAATTTACTTCAGGATATTCCTAAAAGTTTGGATTCTCTTTGTGAGCCTTGCGTCGATCATTTTAATGGGGTGCAAAAATCTTTAAGAGATTTGAATGTTGCTTATGAAATCAATGATCGCCTGGTTAGGGGATTGGATTATTATGTCCGAACGGCCTTTGAGTTCGTGAGCGGTGATTTGGGGGCGCAAAACGCAGTCGCAGGAGGTGGGCGCTATGATGGTCTGGTTGAAAATTTGGGAGGAGCGCCAACCCCGGCCATCGGCTTCGCTCTGGGAATGGAACGTCTGGTGAGCCTGCTTGAAAATCAAACGCTTCCTTTTTCAAATCCAAAAAAAATATTCATTGCAAGCCTGGGGCAAAAGGCCTTTCAAGCTTTATATCCCTTTCTTTTTAAGCTTCGAGACCTGGGCTATTGGGTGCATACCGATTTTGAAGGTCGTTCCCTCAAGGCTCAACTCCGCGAGGCCAATCGCTGGGAAGTAGACTGGACGCTGATTGCTGGGGAATTGGAGATTGGGCGAGGTCTGTTGCAGCTAAAAAACATGAAAGAGAGCGGGGAAAATAAAGAAATTCCCCTAGAAAGCCTGCTGGGTTTTTTTGAAGAGATGAAGAGAATATAAATTTATTTTATTTGACCCTTGGGCGTTTTACCGCGTAATTTGCACAGACTATGATAAAAAGATCAATTGCCTCTGCCTTACTAAAAACCAAAAAAAGTGTTTTACTTCTGGGGCCCAGGCAGACTGGGAAATCCACACTCATTCGGGAACAGATCAAGCCTGAACTTCAAATCAATCTTGCCCACGAGGCCACTTATATGGAATTCGCCCGCAATCCACTAGAGTTGGAGGAAAGGCTTGCGGCCAAAACCTATAAAAGCGTTTTCATCGATGAAGTCCAGCGGCTTCCCAGTTTGCTCAACACTCTTCAATATCTCCTCGACGAAAAAAAATGGGCCCCCAAATTTTACCTCAGCGGCTCCAGTGCCAGAAAATTGAAAAGAGGAAATGCCAACCTCCTACCGGGCAGAGTTCAGGTCTTTCATCTGGGCCCGCTCTGTGCTCGTGAATTGGATTATCATTTGAATAGTAAACAATGCCTTGAAACGGGCTGTCTTCCGGGAATCTATACGGAAGCAGACCGGGAGGAGCAAACGCAAACCCTGTCCTCTTATGCGGGCACTTATTTGAAAGAGGAGATACAGGCCGAGGCCCTCACCCAGAATCTCGAGGGTTTTTCCAGATTTTTATATTTGGCCGCCCATTATTCCGGGCACTTTTTGGATTTTACCAAACTCGCATCCGAAGCCCACATCAGCCGTCAGAGTGCCACCCGCTATTTTGAAATTTTGGAAGATACCTTGGTGGTGAACCGCTGCGAAAGTTATGGAACGAATACCAAAAAAAGGCTGATCAAATCTCCCAAGTATTATTTTTTCGATACCGGTGTACTGAATGCCTTGCTCAAGAATTTTAATGCCTCGGATGATCGCAAGGGCCTTTTGTTCGAGCATCTTTTCTTTAATCAGATTTTGAGCAGTGCCCAGGCTTCCGGTCAGGAGGCTTCCATTTTTACTTATCGTACCGAACATGGGGCAGAAGTGGATTTTATTGTGGAGAAGGAAGGCAAAACCTGGGCAATCGAGCTGAAGGCTTCCGTAAATGTAGGTCCCTCCGATCTGCGCGGCTTACATCATTTTGAGGAATGCCACCCGAAGAAGGCCAAACTTTGTGTGGCTTACCTGGGCAGTACGGTTAAAAAGCAGGGCGAGATTTTTGTTTATCCCTGGCAGGAATTATTGAGGAAGATGGAGTAGAGTTTTTCTTTTAAGGCACCGAAGGAGCATCCAAGATTTCTACCTTGAAAAAATCGGATGGCCCCGATTTTTTATTACTCTGAATATTGATTTCTGATTTTTTTTCACTGCTGGGTGTGGGTAGATTTTCAAGACCTGGAAGCTTGTTGCTGTTGAGCAAGGGGTCAATTTTAGGAGATTCCTCCTGAGATTCGGGGACAGTCGTTGCAGGATGCTCAGCGGGCAGGGCTGGAGCAGAAGCGGGGCTGCTTTCAGACTTTGAAGTGGGAAAAGGCAGGGCATTGGAAAACTCCGAAGTATTTTTTCGAAGAGTTGTAGCAATAACCGCAAAGGTGCTTTGCAAAGGGATGCCCGAGACATTGAAGCTGATTCTGAATTCTCCTGAGTTGGGCTGCACTTTTTTCTGCTGCAAAGGCAGCCATTGTTTTTCGTTGCTGGAATAATAAAGCTCCAGCATTGCCTCTTCGTTCAAGTTCCCCAAAAGTTCTATCTCCGAAGTGTTTCCGGAAATCTGTCTTAAATTGATTTTGGGGCTATCCCAACGGGAGGCCCTGTTCATTATTTCTCTTTGATTAATTTGCTTGAATTGATTTTGGCTGAGCTCATTCCCCCAACCACTATTTGAACTCAAGTGAATGGCTTCGTCCAGGTTTTCAAATTGGCAATTTTTTATTTTATTAAGCGATGCTTGAGGCCCTAAAACTAGGGCAGAGGATTTGGGTGATTGGGTAAAGTGATTTCCTTCAATGTTATTTTCGTTCCCCAAAATAAGGATGCCTGTCTCAGGAAAATGCGTGAGCTCACAATTTTTAATTTGATTTGCCTGGGAGTCCAAAACAAAAATGGCCCCCTTCTCCTGAATCAGGGAGGCGTCGAGGATGACATGGGAGCCACAGTCGATGCTCACAAAGCCGAAATCCAAAGAAGGGAGGGGGTTCTTCTGCAGGTTTATTTTTTTTACCTGATTTTCAAATTCTATTTTAATCACGCTGAAGGCGTTCTGATGCCTTAAAGTTGCGGCTTTCAGCAAGACTGTTCTCAGGCTGCCTTCCGCAAAAGTGTCTGCCTCGGAGCTTACTTTCAAAAGGTGCTCTGTGAAAAAAATGTTGAAGGGAAAAGGGTCTTTAGTCTCTTGGGTCCCCTCCCGGGCGAAAGAAAAATTGCTAAAAAGGAGGGTGAGGAGAAAGAAAGAAAAGATCAATAGTTGCATGGATGAATCTTTTAAAACTGGCCTTTTAGGCTGAAGCTACATGGGCCAGGCGTGGGCTATTGTCAGCGTTTTCCAAGGAATTGAGTTTTTTCAATTTTCTAACAAGTTCATCTGCCAGTTCTCTATAATCTGCTGCACCGCTGGAAGAAGCCTCAAATTCAAACACGGGTTTGCCTTCCAGCTGGGCCTTGTTTAAAGCGGTATTGATATGGACCTTTGTTTTAAAGATGCGACCCTTGAAATAATTACCCAGATTTTCTTCAATGACACGGTTCATGGCCTGATTGCGGACATCCACGCGGGTCATGACAACACCTAGTAATTTGAGTTTTTTGTTCAAACGTTCATTTACCGTTTCTAAGGTTTCAATGAGGTCATTGACCCCTTCAAAGGCCAAGACACTCATTTCACAAGGGACCAAACAGTAATCCGAGGCCACCAAGGCATTGAGAGTAAGGTTTCCCAGGTTGGGAGGGCAATCGATCAGGACGATATCAAAATGTGTGCGTGCGGTTTGAATGGCTTCTTGTAGAATGAATTCCTTTCCGATTTTTGTCGAAAGCAAACCCTCTGTTTCGTAGAGATTCTTGTCGCCGGGGGTGATGGAGAGGTTGTCCAAATCGGTCTTGACGATGGCATCCATCAGGTTCCCTTTTTTGGAGACCAAAATGGCCGAGAGAGGGCTATATTCGAGGCCCTCCGGGATGATGCTTCCGATAGATTTTTCCACATGGCCCTGAGGATCCAGGTCGATGACTAATACTTTTTGGTTAAAAAATTTGGCCAGGGTGGAACCTAAATTGACAGCAGAGGTTGTTTTTCCAACTCCCCCTTTTTGGGAACAGATACTCACCACCACTGCAGATCTATCTCCCTTGCCGTATTTAAGGGATGGATTCTTGGAATCCACCGAGATAAGTTCTTTGATTTTATCGGTAAGTAACGACATAAGGAACTCCGTTGCAAGAGGATGAGTTTTGAATAGTGTGATTTTTATTGATAAAAGATTTTACCTTATTTTACAAGATTGAAGTGAGGCTCTTCTAAAAAATGTTTAACGCGGCAGGCCATAAATATGAAAATATGAAACTCGCGCTTTACCTGCATTTCCCCTACTGTGAATATAAATGCCATTATTGCGATTTTAATTCTTATGTTTTCGAAGTGAATGATCGGCTTGAAAAGGACTACGTGCAGGCCTTGAAAGGGGAATGGTTAAAAATTGTTTCTCAATTAAAGCCCTTTCAGCTTTCGTCCCTGTTTTTTGGAGGGGGAACTCCTTCTCTGTTTTCGGCCTCTTCTTATCAGGAGATTTTTGATTTTCTGAGGCCTTGCTTCAGTGAGGCCGTCGAAGTGAGTCTCGAAGCCAATCCAAAAAGTTTAAGCGAAGAAAAGATAAAGGCCTATCAGACCCTTGGGGTGAATCGTTTTTCAGTAGGGGTGCAAAGTTTTAAAGAGGCTTATCTTAAACCTTTAGGGAGACTGCACAGTGCCCAGGAGGCGAGGCAGACCTTGGGTTTGTTTGAAAAGCTTCAAGTGAGTTCTTTTAATATCGATTTGATGTATGGCTTTCCCGGGCAAACTTTAGAAGAGGTGGAGGACGATTTAAGCGAGGCCTTGTCTTTTCAGCCCGAACATCTTTCCTTCTATCAACTCACGTTAGAAGAGGGCACACGTTTTTATAAAGAGCAGCAAGAGGGAAAGTGGATATTGCCCGACCCGGAAACTTTGGCAGATATGCATCAATTGGGGGAAAAAATCCTTGGGGAATCGGCTTACAGCCATTATGAGATTTCCAATTATGCAAAAAACTCTCGTTATGCCCAACATAATCTTGCCTATTGGAACTATGAAAATTATGTGGGATTAGGGGCGGGGGCCGTTTCGTTTCTGAATAAAAATTGCTTCAAGGAAGTTTATCCGGATACCGAATTGTATGGTCTGCGTTGGACCAACCCCAAGGCCCCTCGGGAATATCAGTTGAAGGCAAAAGAGGATTTTTCTGCCAAAAAAGTGGAGCAGATTAATATTGAAACTGCCTTGAAAGAGGCCTGGATGATGGGTCTTCGTTTGGAACAGGGGATCAGTTGGAAAAGTTTGAGTGAAAAATTCAGGCAAAAGGATTTGGAAAAAAGCTTGAAAAATGTGAACAAGCTTTTACAAAAAGGCTGGCTTCAACAGGAGGGGGAAAACCTATTCATTCCCTCAAAGTATAGGTTGATAACTAATGAGATCGTTGCGGAATTTTTTTAGCATGGAGGAAAAAAATATGCATAGCGGAAACAAAATCGAAGAACTCAAATCGGTGCTTCAGGGGAGAAAAGAAGCCGAACTACAGAAAAAAAAGGAGGCCACTGAAGAGGGTGACAAAAAAAGGGAAGAATTGGAGCTGAAACTCAGGGAGACCGAAGAAAATTTAAAGAAGGCGGAGGAAACAGCCCGTGAAAATCAGGATAAGTATGTTCGTCTTTATGCAGAATTTGAAAACTATCGAAAACGTGTTTTGAAAGACAAAGAAGACTTGAAGTATTCGAGTGAAGAAAAAATAATTCGGGAAATTTTACCTCTTTTGGATGATTTGCAACTGGCTTTAAAACATGCCGAACAATCTACCGATTTAAATGCCTTGCTCGAGGGGATGCGCCTCATTCAAAAGCAGACTCAAACGACAATTGAAAAATTAGGCATCGAGGCCTTTGCCAGCGCAGGATATGCTTTTGATCCGCACATCCACGAAGCCGTGGCTCATCAGGAATCCGATCAGCACCCAGCAAATACGGTGATCCAGGAATATCGTTCGGGCTATAAATTCAAGGGAAAATTATTGCGGCCCTCGATGGTGGTGGTGGCAAAATAGTGAAGTTGTTTAGATTGCGGAGCTTTGAAGCTCTGGTGTCTTGCTAGCTTAGAACGGATGGTGTCATTTTGTCCGAACAACAAACCCGAAAAGAAATAATCGACAAAAGGCTCCTCAAAGCCGGATGGCTTGTTGATAATCCTCTTAGTGTGCAAATTGAACATCAAGTCTTTGATCAATTTGGCCATAGTGAAGGTGTTGGATATTGTGACTATGTTTTACTTGGAAATGATTTACGTCCCATAGCGGTGGTAGAAGCTAAGAAATCCTCGGCTGAAGCTGAAAAAGGTCGAGAATAGGCAAAGCAATATGCAAATGGTCTGGAAAAAATGTATGGTCACCTTCCACCGCCTGCGCCACAGCTACGCCACTTCTCTGCTCACAGGAGGGCTCAGCATCGTCTCCCTCATGAAACTCCTGGGCCATAGAAGAATCGAGATGACCCTTCGTTACGCCAAGGTGACTCCTTCTCATTTACGAAACGAATACCTCAAAGCCATCCAAATCCTCGAACAACAATCGCTTGAATATCCTATCGCCTCAAAACAAAAATCCAGATCCAACAGACAAGAGCACCCGCAAATACTCATACAACAAGCCGCAGCACTGATTAGAAAATCTGCGCTGCTTCCCACTTTCTCTAAAAAAAATCTCCTCCTCAAACTCAGCAGACTCTCAGAACAACTCTCTCAAATAAACTTCTCTCAAAAATTTAGCCAAAACCACTAGACGTTATCCCGTGAGCCGATTAGCCGGTTAATTGCTAAGATTATTCTAAGAAAATAATTAAGGAGGATTTCAAATGAGTGACACTTGAAGCAATCAATCAAATTTTTCCTGATCTTCTATTTCTTCCCGTCCTGCTTTGTTGTAATCCAGAATTTCGATGTGTTCGCTGTAATACCAATCAAACATGTCTCGCCTCAATTTGGCCATCCAGGTTTGGTTTGCTGCGCGGCGTTTGAGGTTGTAGAAAATCACTCCTTCGGCAAATACTTTTTCCTGCAAACCCAGTTTGGAAGCGCGTTTGGTGAAATAGCGAGAATGCAACCAATCTTTAAACCAGGCACTCCAGTTGTCAAAGGTGCGGGCATGTTCATCGAAAGATTTATAGCGAAGATCGGTAGTGGCTTTTTCAAAGGGGTACCATTCGTGCAGATCGAGTTTATAGGGGTTTCCCTGTAGCTTGGGGCCAATCACTTCGCCTGTTTGTTCTCCATTTTCTTGTACATATCCTTTTCCCACCGAGCGAAGAATGCCTTCGATGATAAAAGTTTTCCCATGCATCACTTGCAAAGGATCAATGGGATTCTTGCGATTTTGCACGACCAGCAGGCGGCCTTTTTCAGTGAGAATTTTCACATTGGTTCCATCCAGTTTTTCTACCGCAAAGGTGTCTGGATCTTCAAACACCCACTCGTAACCAGGATTGATGCGATCAATCACGAGATAGACTTCAGGGTTTTTGAGTTTTAATCGCGAACCCTGTTTTTTCCATTGCTCTTTATTGGCGGCAAAGGTCTGTCGAATGAATGGGGAGTGAATTTTTGGGAAGTCGCTTAGAAGGGTATTCATGATATTTTCCTTTTAAGATATTGAATCAATTTCTTTGTTTTGCAATACCAAAATATCCCACAAGGCCTTCCAGGAGGCAAAGGCCTCACGAATATTCCATTTTAATTTTCCATAAAAGGGATAGGGGCTGATGTCCGCAGAAAGGCCTAGCGCTTTGATTCCCAATTTATCACAGAGATATAAACTCCGTGGCAGATGAAAGCTTTGGCTGATGACAATCACTCGATCTAGTTTGAAAATTTCTTTTGCATTCTGGCAGCTGTCAATTGTTCGAAATCCATATTCGTCCAAAAGAAGCTGATCGGGACTTGCTCCAAGTCTGAGGGCATAACTTTTCATGGCCTTCACTTCATCGTAATAAGGAATTTTTTTGCCGCTCAATAAAAGTTTTTGAACTTTTCCTTCTTTCAAAAGATTGACTGCGGTGACCACTCGGTCGGCTAAAACTAAACTGGGCTCATTTGCTTTTTTTAAGCCAGCACCCAAGACTAAGGCGACTTCAGTTTTATCTTTGATATCCGAGGAAGATTGGAAAATCTGATTTCGAAAACTCCATTTGAAATAAAATAGGGGTAGAATGAAAAGAAGTAAAAATGTTAATATTTTGCGTTCAAACCTTTTCATAAGAATGGCGAATAACAGGGCCTTATTTTCTATACCGATAATGTCCCGTCATCGTAAACTCAAAAAGTGTCTTGTGAGATATTTTCTGCTTTGATTCAATCTCTCCTCACTTTTTCCCAGCTGTGCAGTATGCAGTTGATTCTGCTCGAAGGCCTTAATGAGGCCGTGCATCACTTCATAGTAAAGATCAGGATCGTAAGAGATCAGAATCATATCCAAGCCGGCATTCAGGGCATCCACCGCAGCCACTCCCACCCCTCCATTACGCGAATAAACCGGGCCCATGCTGAAATCGTCGCTGATCAAAACCCCTTCGTGTTGCCATTCGCCGCGAATCAGTCCCTGAATCACTTTTGGGGAAAGGTCGGCCAGCTCGTGCGCGTCAATCGCTGTAATTTGGGTGTGGCCCATCATGATCCAGGCCTTGCTGGGAGAGAGATTTTCTTTGAAAGGCAGCCAATCTTTTTCCTGAAGTTCTTGTTTGCTCAAATTCAAAATACCACTTTTGAAATGGGTGTCCTGCTGGATGCGTCCCATACCGGGGAAATGTTTCAGGGTGGGGATTACACCAAACTCATTATAGGCTTCCAGGTAATATTTTGTGACCTGGCTTACTTCTTGGGGATTGCTCGAGATAGACCTCAAATCGAGCAGACTGTGGGTATCGATAAAATCTTTGGGATGCTCATTTTTCAGATCGACCACCGGAGCAAAATTCACATTAATGCCCAAATCGAAAAGCTCTTTGGCTTGGGTAGAGGCATAATCTTTTACACGAAAGGCCAGTTGTTCGGTAGAGGGTCTGTCTTCCAGAACTTGTGACAGCGGAGGCAGGTGAGTCAGCAAAGGAGAGAGTTTGCTGACCAGTCCTCCTTCCTGATCCGTGGCAATAAAGAGGGGATCTCGGCCCGCCTGCTTCTGAATTTCTTGCAGACTTTCGATTTCTAGTTGCATCTGTTCGAAAGTTTTTCCGCGCAAATTGCGTTGCGAAATAAAAACCCAGCCCACTGCGCCTTTTTGAACCAGCGTTTTTAATTCTTCGAGATCGTGATAACCAACGATGGTATGTCTTCCTAAAAGTTGAAGTACTTTGGGTGACGCGTGCATGACGAATTCCTTTCGTTGATTCATACAGAACATTTGAAGACAGGCGCATAAACCCAGGAACAGAAAAAATCCCATGCGCCATAAGTGATGGCGATACTTATAAGTGAGTCCAAAACTCAGTGCAGCAAGGACACAGCCTGTAAACCAGAAGTGAGGATGAAATCGAGATGAAATTTTGTAGCTATCTAATAAAGGAGCTCTACTGCATATTTTTTGAATAGTGAATCATCGGAGAGAAGCGGAATCCCTTCTACCAAGGCTTGAGAGACAAGCATTCGGTCAAAGGGGTCACGATGGTAATGGGCGAGTTTGTTTACATGCAGGGCGTGCTTCAGTTTAATGGGTAGCAAATCAATATTATTTTTTTCTAATTCTTCAGAAATCAGGAATTCCAGATCTTGATACAACTCAATTTTTCCTAACGCCAACTTGATAGAAAGTTCCCAGACGCTTGCAATACTGAGAAATAGGTCATTGTTTTCGTTTTCGATGTAAGCCCTGGCTTTTTTGGACAACTGGGCATTGTCGTGTATCCACCAAATAAAGATGTGAGTATCGAGAAGAATTTTCAAGATTCAAACTCCCGGATCATCGATAAAGGAAGCGGTTTTTCAAATCCCTTTTTTAATTTGATTTTATTTTTTGCCGTGCCTGCAACGCGTTTTCGTTTTATTTTTTCTGGAATGAGCCTCGCAATAGGAAGATTATTTTTAGAAATAACCACCTCTTCTCCATTTTGAACTTCTACCAAAATGGCAGAAAGATAAGTTTTGGCTTCATGAATATTAACTGTCTTCATAAAAACTCCTAATTAGTCATAGTGTTGACTAATGTAGGAAAAGAGTCAATAGACGAATAATATTCTCAAATCTTGAGGATAACCTTGCAGCCAGGATTTTTATTCAAGAGACTGATTTGTCCTCCGTGTAAATTTACCACTTCTCTTACAAAGCTTAAGCCCAAGCTTGTACTCTTTTTTCCCGTAGAGGGCCGAGAAAGTGAGAAAAACTTTTCAAAAACTTTTTCTTGGGCGTAATCAGGAATACCGGGGCCTTCATCCCATTTTGCTGGATGGGTGCCGCGACATGTAAAATAGAGCTGCTGAGATCTTCCGGATTTTTGCTGCTTCGAGAGCCATATTGGCCGCGCTTGGTCAGTACAAAATCCCGCCATTCCGAATAATCTTGCCCTTCCTGCTTTCCATTGTTGGAATCGAAAATTACTTTTCCATAAAAATCGGTGATCAGTACCTGCGAAGAGGTTTTGCGAATTTCCTTACAAAATTCGAAACCATTTTGATCCGGCAGGCCGACATCAAGAAGCAACGCGTCCACTTTTTCTTTTTCTAGCACCTCTCTTCCTGCCTTGACACTGGAGGAAACAATCACCCCAAAACCCTCCGTTTCTAAGGCGTAACGGAGGGTGTCGCTAATGCTGGGTTCATCTTCTACTAGCAGAATAATCGGTTTGCTCATCTCAATCGGCGGCGCCGTTATCGATGACGATTCTTTTAATTTTCTCCAAAATCTGAAGGGTGTTCAGATTTTTTACGTTGAAACCGTAACGCAGGCCTGCCGCCGTAAAGTTGAAGGCATCTCCTCCAGCGTAGGTGCTGAGCAAAAAGCTGCCGGGTTCAAGCCCCTTGCTGATCAGGGTGGTAGGTTGGAGGGCCTGCCAGAAGTCCCAGAGTGGAATCTGGTTTTCCTGAGCCACCTGGGCCACAACTGCATTGTAGGCGCCGATACGGGCGTTGAGCGTGCTGTCATCCAAACGGGGAGGGATACTCGAGATTATTGGGATTACCCCACGGTTCATCGCCATCTGAACTATGGCCGTCAGGTTGTTATGAAAAGCCGTCGTGTCATTGCTGGCGAGGTCATGGGTTCCCAGCATAATAAAGGCAATCGCCGCCTGGCTGTTGTCCAACTCTTGTTGGGCGAGAGTCAGGGCGTTCGAGGCACTCAAACCCTCTCGAGCGGCCAGGCTCGTATGGGTAAAGGAATTGTCAGGACAGCCGGGACCGACTTGTAAGCCGGAAAGGAGAGCCTGGCTGAAGTAGTCTAACGTTGGGTTTAAGGCCGTATAGGTGCTGATGTTTCCCCATCCGCATCCCACGTTCATTAGATATCCCCAGGTGGGGCCGGTATTGTCATCTCCGATTTTTGAAAAAACACCGGCATGGCGTCCGGCAGCTTGTCCGCTGGTCAAGAGGCTCCGAAGGTGACTTTTTAAGGTTGCGTTAATGCTGGGAAGTACCGTGCTGCTTGAGGGGGTGGTGACAGGGACGCTTCCCACAAAGTTCAACCCGCTGCTTGTAGCACTGAAATTGAGAGAAGTGGGGCTGAAGGTGTAGCCCGATTTGCTGGGACTGACCCGATAGGTGGTGCCGGTCTGAAATCCAGACTGGGAGTAGTTTCCACTGGTATCACTTTGAAGCGCAGCAGGAAGAGTTCCGGTTCCGGAAACCCGGGAGAAGGTGAGGGTGACACCGCTTATGGCCGTCCCACTTGAATTACTGATTCTTCCCCCTGCATTGTAAGAGGTGGATGTGGAAGTTGTTGTGCTACTGGGGATGACGTTTGAGACCACCAGGTTGTTGTTTTCATTTGTTTCGACAATGGTATTGTTGGGGTCAATGCGAGCGAGTAAATATTGCCCTGCGGCGCTTTGTCCCGCCGCCAAGGTGTTGGAGAGAGTTACGCTGAGGGTTTGATTGGCTCCGACATTGACTGTACTTTGACTCAGCAAGGTGTCTGTACTTTCGTAGCTGTTGTTTGCAGAACGATAAAAATTGACCAGAACTGAGTTTGCCGCCTGGCTGCCACTATTTAGCAAAGAGAGGGTGGCGCTGACGGTACAGCGCTGGGAGGTTCCGGAACCCGTACAAGTCTGTCGGGCATTGGAAATACTTCCCGAGAGTTCGCGGGTGATTTCGCAGGCATCCCCCACCCCATTGGCATTGCTGTCTGCCTGATTGGGGTTTGGAACGGTGGGGCAATTGTCACAGGCATCTCCGACTCCATCTCCGTCACTGTCAGTCTGTGCAGGGTTTGCTACCATCGGACAATTGTCGATGCTATCCGGGATTCCATCCCCATCGCGATCCGCGCTGACAGTGGTATTTTCGGTCGCCGAGTTGTTGCTGCTGTTGGGATCTGAGCTGCTTGCGACAATCCCCGAGAAAGCGACGCCAGTGCTTGTGTTGGGATTTACGACCACCGTTACGGTGGCGGAATCACCAGGTCGTGTATTGCTGAGACTTCCTATCGAACAGCTGACACTGGAGGTCGTGTGGCTACAAGTTCCCAAGGTGCTGCTGACAGAAACAAGGGTGGCTCCCGTAGAAACTGTCCCCGAGAAGGCCACGCCAGTAGCGCTAGCGGGGCCAGCGTTGCTGATGGAGGCGGAATAAGTGACCGTGTTTCCGCTGATCACAGGATCTGGAGTGTCACTCAGGCGCAACACCACGTCAGCACCAGTGGGTGCGGGAGGAGGGGTTCCAGTTCCAATGTACGCCCCGGCAATGAGGCTCGTCCCGCGCGCATTTCCAGCTCTATCCAGGAGAACATCATTCAACAAATTACCGATAGGGGCTTGGGGATGTGCTGGATAGTCTGTCCCACTGAAGTCCGGAATATCGTAAGTTCTTGCCCCAAAAAGATTGCTTCCTGCTATGGGTTGATAATTTCCTGTCGAAGGACTGATGAGCTGAGGTTGAAGCGTATTAATTGTATTTTCAGCAGCCAACTGGGTGGCATTACAGGTGGAATTACTATTGGCACAGGTTTCAGTTCCAATTCCCAAAGGCAGGTCTGCGCCAGCATTCCAGAAAATATTGCCCCGAATTTGCAAGTTGTTGTCGGGTCGTGTGGGAAGCGGCAACATCGTCGCATGATGAATATAATTAGGATCGGCTATTTCTAAAATCTTGGTACTGCTATTGGTTGCGCTAGGATTATAAAAGAGATTGTTATAGATAAAAACATTCTGATCAGGAATAAAGTCATATTCAGCCAAGCCATATCCTTTGAAAGCATAAGAAACCCCCCAGGCACCTAGATTAATATTGGCCTGACAAATACCAGTGGCTCCAGGGCTATCAAAACAAGGCCGTCCACCCAGCAACACCTCAATCATCTGTCTGTTTTGTCCCATGTTGTAACAAGTATTGTGAGCCAGCAAAATATCAAAGCCGCCCTCAACCCCAAAGCAGGCACCCGGGCTGTCATGAATCACATTATTAATAAATTTCAATTCATAGGCTTCGTAATGGAGCCAAGGAGAAACGAGATAATCTAGTCCTGAAGCATTCCCGGCCTGAAACCCTCCAACCGCGCAGGCATAAATTTCATTTCCCTCAAAATGAAGATAGGCAGAGCCTCCCTTAAAGTACATGCAGTAATTATCAGATCCGTGGATGATTGAATTCAGGATGTGACCGTACTGAACACTAACGTAATCGATCACCGCATTACTGGCCCCCGTCACTTCACCATTTTCAAAATAAATGTACTGAGACTGGTTAACTTTAAGCGCTTCTTGAGGAGAATGATCCGAGATAATTTTGCTTCCTCTCAGGAGGATGTGATCTCCTTGTTCAATGTGAATGGTGTTGCCTCCTCCCGGGCTACTGCGAAAATCGAGATTGATAAAATAGAGGTAGGCGATATGGTAAAGGTTGAGGGGTGTGGTGATATTGACGGTACCGGCTCCCCCACTGGCTTCAAGAATGACTGGATGGGCAGCGCTTCCCTGAATATCCGGAATCCAGTCCCCACCCATGGGAAAGGCCGCAGCGCCGTAAGTTCCTGGAGCCATGAGAATTCGGTAGCCGGTGCTCGCTAAATTCATGCGATTGAATGCCTCGGTTACTGTTGCCAAAGGGGCAGCACTGCTGCCATCATTGGTGTCTCTTCCTGTGGGAGAAAGGTAAAGCGTGGTGAGCGTGGGACTTCCGATGTTGTAGGGGCTTTCAGCATGGGAAGTTTTTAGAAAGGAAAAGAAAACGAAGAGAAACAGAGCGAGGCAAATCTCCCTCGAGTGTTTATTCATAGGGCCCCCTTATATTTTGGATAATCGAAAAATATGTAATATGTTTTTTTATTTGCCAATCTGTACCGAGACGACACCCAGGCACAGACCTCCAGCAGCTTATCGGCATGTCCACAGCAATAGTTGCGCCTGTGTCTCTTCTTTTTGCAGACAAAACACTTTTATTTTTTTATGTTGTTCCCGGTTTGCCTCACCGCAACAGAGCGTTTGGTGAGGCTCAATGCTTCAGCCCCCTGAAGAATATAGTTCAACGGGATGGAGCAAAATTTATTCCAGAAAGAATTGTTTAGTCCAGTCTATTGTTGATAATTTTTGTTAAGGTTTTATTCCAAAAATTGGGTAAAAATTATGACTCCTGGTGTCAAAAAAATGCCCATCCTTTCCACTTCGGTTCAACAGGAATCGCTGGAAATTGGGTTGGGCGATAAAAACAAATTGCATCTCCAAAGATTTTTTTTGAAAAAAAAGTTGGGGACGCCTGTCTTGATGCTGCATGGCTCCATAGAAAATGGCCGGATTTTTTATTCAGAAAATCGAAAAGGTTTGGCGCCCTATTTGGCGGCCCAAGGGTATGAGGTGTATGTGGCAGATTTGAGGGGTCGGGGGAAGAGTCATCCCAAAATTTCCAGGCATTCCCACTTTGGCCAAACCGAGGCCATCTGCGAAGATCTTCCCGCTTTTATTGACGAGATCATTCGGCGGCGAGGAAAAGTAAAACAGCATTGGATTGCCCATTCCTGGGGTGGAGTTCTGCTGATGTCGATGTTGGCTCGTTTTCCCAAATACGCGCCTCTCGTAAAAAAAATAGTCTGTTTTGGAACGAAGCGTAATGTGCATGTGCAAAATCTGGATAAGTTTTTGATTATTGATTTGTTCTGGAATTACACCGCTTCTTTACTGACCAAAGTGCTCGGTTATCTCCCAGCAAAAGAATTAAAAATTGGGTCGGACAATGAAACCAAAAAATTTCATCATCAAGTAAGGCTTTGGGTGAAATCCGGTTATCCCTGGGTAGATTCTCAAGATGGCTTTGATTATGCGCGGGCCATTCGCAAAATAAAACTTCCTCCAGCCTATCACCTCACCGGCATTGCGGACACCTGCCTGGGGCATCCCAACGATGTCTTTGCCTTTATTCAGGAGTGCGGGTCAAAAAATTATCGTTTCAAGATTTTGTCGAAAGAGAACGGAAATCTTCACGACTACGATCATGTGAATATCTTAACGCACCCCGATGCGGTGAAGGATCATTTTGTTGATGTTTCCAGGGCTTTGGCCTAGGTGTTTTTTTATGCTTCTCGATAGTCATACCCATCTTAGTTTTAGAGATTTCAAAACCCAAGAAATGGATGCTGTTTTGCTTCGTGCCCAAGAAGCTGGCGTAGAAACATTGATTAATATTGGGGCCGGGGAAGGCTGGGAAGGAAATCCTCGGGCCGTTGATATTGCGGAACAATATCCCCAAGTTTATGCGACTGTGGGGATGCATCCTCACGATGCCAAGTTTGTGACGGAAGGAATTTTGCAGAAAATCCGTGAGCTGGCTCGCCACGAAAAAGTGGTGGCCCTTGGAGAAGTGGGCCTAGATTTTTTTTATAAAAATTCCGAACCTGAAATGCAAAAGCAGGCCTTGCGCCAGCAGATTGCGCTCGCGAAAGAGTTAAAACTGCCTTTAAGCGTGCATATCCGCGATGCCTACAAGGATCTGCTTCAAATTTTTGAGGAAGAAAATGCCTGGGATGCGCGAGGGGTCATTCACTGCTTTAGTGGCGATTGGAACTTTGCCCGCCGCGTGATGGACAAGGGATTTAATATTTCTTTTTCGGGGATTGTGACCTTCAAGAAGGCGAAAGCACTTCAGGAAGTGGTTCGAAAAATTCCTACCGAATATTTGATGATCGAAACCGATGCACCTTTTCTCGCCCCCGACCCTTTTCGCGGCAAACGCAACGAACCTGCCTTAATCAAATACACCGCGCAAAAAATAGCCGAACTCAAAAAGCTGTCTTACGAAGATGTGGCGCGTATCAGCACCCTCAACGCCAAACGACTTTTTGGAATTGGAGAAATTCAGCAAGAAGTGAAACTTGCTTATAAGATTCGCAATTCGCTTTATCTCAATATCACCAACAAATGTACACTCGCCTGTGTTTTCTGCCCAAAGTTTAGCACCTTTGAGGTGAAGGGATATTATCTGCGTCTACCCAAGGCGCCAGAGTTTGAAGAAATGCTGAAGGCGATGGGAGATTTCTCCGATATGGATGAGGTAGTGTTTTGTGGATTTGGGGAATCCACTCAGCGTCTGGATCTGCTAAAACAAGTGGCACAGTATGCGAAATCGAAGGGCAAGAAGGTAAGACTGGATACCGATGGCTTGGGAAATCTGATCCATCAACGCAATATTTGTCCCGAATTGGGCGAGGTGCTGGATGCTATTTCGGTGTCGATGAATGCCCAGGATGCCGCAACCTATGCCAAGGTGTGTCCCAATAAATATAAAGAAAAGGCCTATGAGGCCGTCAAAGATTTTATCCGTGAAATCAAGAAATACGTCCCCGATGTGACCGCCTCGGTAGTGGGTTGTCCGGGGGTGGATATCGCGGCGGCGCGCAGGATTGCCGAAGAAGAGTTGGGCGTGAAATTCAGGCATCGCGAGTATAATCAGGTGGGCTGATTGTGTTTATTGTTAGAGCACTCCGTGGGAATTTCGGCTTGCGTTAGAATGACAAATCATTTTCTCTTTTACATCTCTAAAAAAATCCTCTAGTCACCCTTTCCTGTGAATCCTCAATTGATCCGAAATTTTTCTATCGTGGCCCATATTGATCATGGCAAATCCACCCTTGCCGATCGCCTGCTCGAATTCACCGGTGCACTTTCTCAGCGGGAGATGCAGGCGCAATTTTTGGATAAAATGGATATCGAGCGCGAACGCGGAATTACCATCAAGGCGCAAACGGTTCGCCTCAATTACAAGGCGAAAGATGGAAATAACTACGTGCTCAATCTGATCGATACCCCCGGGCATGTGGATTTTAACTATGAAGTATCGCGTTCCTTGTCTGCCTGTGAAGGGGCTATCCTCGTGGTGGATGCCTCCCAGGGGGTACAAGCCCAAACGCTGGCCAATGTCTATTTAGCCATTGATGCAGGACTGGAACTCTTTTGTGTCCTCAACAAGATTGATTTACCTACCGCCGATCCCGAGCGCGTGAAGGCCGAAGTGGAGGAAGTGATAGGAATCGATACCTCCACCGCCGTCGCTGCCTCTGCAAAACAAGGCATAGGTATCGAAGAGATTTTAGAAAAAGTGGTCGAGTTGATTCCCCCGCCCAAAGGCAATCCAGACGCTCCCTTGCGGGCCCTTGTTTTTGATTCTTGGTTTGATGCCTATCAAGGCGTGGTGGTCATTGTCCGTCTGGTGGATGGAGAATTGAGAAAAGGTCAAAAAATTAAACTCATCTCTACCCAAAAGGAATACCTCATCGATAAAATTGGGGTGATTGATCCCCATTTTCGGGAAGTGAGTGCTTTGGGAGTAGGAGAGGTGGGTTTTATCATTGCGGGCATCAAAGAAGTGGCCGAAGTGCATATCGGGGATACAGTCACCGATGTGGAAAGGCCCAGTACAGAAGCCTTGCCTGGTTTTAAACAAGTGAAGCCCATGGTGTTTTGCGGCATCTATCCTATTGAGCCGCATCAGTACGAAAACTTGCGGGCAGCCCTGGAAAAATTAAAATTGAACGATGCCTCTTTCACCTTTGAACCCGAAACGTCTCTGGCCTTGGGCTTTGGCTTTCGTTGTGGATTTTTAGGTCTGCTGCACATGGAAATTATCCAGGAACGCCTGGAACGGGAATATTTTTTAGATCTTATTTCCACGGCACCCAGCGTGATCTACCAGGTGAGAAAAACGAACGGCGAAGTGATGATGGTGGATAACCCTTCGCACCTTCCGCCGGTTCAGGAAATTTCGGTGATTGAAGAGCCCTATGTGAATGCGATGATTCACTTGCCTAACGATTTTTTAGGCGCTGTAATCCAATTGTGCGAAGGCAAGCGTGGCATTCAGAAAAAAATAGATTATCTTTCTACTCAACAT
Source organism: Deltaproteobacteria bacterium (assembly GCA_015233135.1). Lineage (NCBI taxonomy): Bacteria > Pseudomonadati > Myxococcota > Myxococcia > Deltaproteobacteria bacterium. The sequence goes on along the minus strand of JADFYH010000007.1, from coordinate 12,622 downwards.
GTGTTGTTAGTCTATGAGATGCCTTTTTCAGAAATTGTTTTTGATTTTTACGATCGTCTCAAGAGTATGTCCAAGGGCTATGCCAGCTTTGATTACGAAGTCATCGATTTCCGACCCTCGGATTTATCGAAGTTGAATATTATGGTGAATGGGGATGTGGTGGATGCCTTGTCGATTATTGTGCACCGGGAGAAATCCAATCAACGGGCGAGGTCTCTCGTTGAAAAACTCCGGGAACTGATTCCACGCCAGCAATACGAAGTGGCTATCCAGGCGGCGATAGGCAGCAAGATTATTGCCAGGGAAAGCGTGAAGGCCTTGCGCAAGAATGTGACGGCGAAGTGTTATGGTGGCGACATTACACGAAAACGGAAGTTGCTGGAAAAACAAAAAGAAGGAAAGAAACGCATGAAACAGGTGGGAAGCGTGGAGATTCCCCAAGAGGCTTTTTTGGCAGTGTTGAAGATTGATTGATTTTTCAAGGCTCTCTCTCCCTTGACGGGAGAGAGTTGGAGAGAGGGTGATAGTGGTTTCAATTTGATTTCCAATTGCCCCCTCACCCTGACCCTCTCCCTCCAGGGGAGAGGGGATTTGATGGATTAACAGTGGAGCACCTATGCCTCAAACAAAACATGCAAAAAAATTTCGTTGTGAGTCCTGTGCTACTTTGAGCGATTTTGAACTTTTGGACGAAGAGCTGATTTCAAGAATTGAAAAAGAACATAGCTGTCCTCGCTGCCATGCCACGGGGAAAATGGAACTCTTGTTTCAGGTTTTTTGTTCCAGGTGTAAAAATGAAAATCTGATCAAGGAATCAGTTTATAAAAACGCACAAAATTATAAATGCGAAGCTTGTTTAGCCGAAGAAGCACGGCTTCGTCACGAAGAAGAGGAAAGAAAACGCAGGGAAGAGCAAGAGCGAAAGCGTCGCGAGGAAGAGGAACAAAAAAGGATTCAAGAAGAACTTAAACTACAAGCAGAAAGGGAGCGCTTGGAAGAAGAGCGTGAAAGAGCGGAAGCCCAAGCCCGTGCTGAAGAAGAATTGCGCCTTGTTCAAGTAGCTGTTCAAATTCAAGTTCAAGCTGAGAGTAATATGAAATCTAATCCAATCATTAAAAAAAAATCGGAATCTCGCGAATACCTCGAGGCCTTTTTCACGGCTCTCCTCATCGCCTTGTTTTTGAGAGCCTTTGTCGTCGAGGCCTTTAAAATTCCCTCCAAGTCGATGGTGCCCAATTTGTTAGTGGGGGATCATTTGTTTGTGAATAAATTTATTTATGGAATCCGCCTGCCTTTCAGCAAAATATGGCTCACTCATTTTAAAGCACCTCGGCGAGGGGAAGTGGTGGTTTTTAGCTGGCCCAAGGATGAAAGTATGGATTTCATCAAGCGCGTGGTGGGTCTCCCTGGGGATAAAATAAGGGTAGACAAACGGGACCTGTATGTGAACGATCAAAAAATGAGTTTATATCCTGTGCAGGTGGAGGGCGTAGATCCTCAAAATATTCAGAAGCTAAAAATCACTCAAATGGATGGAGCGGTGCAGGGTAAAAAAATTACCGATCTCCCCTATATGGTGGAATGGAAAGACTATGACTATTTCGTAGAAGATCTCCAAGGGGTAAAGCATTTCACCCAATACATGAAGCCCCTTTGGCCCCATCCCGAAAATGAATGGGTAGTTCCTCCAGGCTATCTCTTTGCGATGGGAGATAACCGAGACAATTCGAGTGATTCCCGGGAATGGGGTTTCGTGCCGATGGAAAATTTACGAGGCCGTGCCCTCTTTATCTGGTTTTCCTGGGATTCCGAATCCATTCAATCTCCCTGGTATGCCATTCAAGATTGGCCCAAGAAAATTCGTTGGGGCAGATTTGGGAAGGCGATTGAGTAATAATTCATCAAAATAAATCTTATGAATATCCTCCTCATCGGCTCCGGCGCTCGCGAACACGCCTTAGCCTGGAAAATTTCTCAAAGTCCAAAATTGACTAAACTCTTTGCTATGCCTGGCAGCGCCGCTATTTCAAGGTTTGCGGAATGTGTGAATCTGAATTTTTCCACACCTTTCTCTTTACTCGAATTTGCCCAAAAAAATAAAATTGCTTTGGTCATTGTAGGCCCCGAGGCCCCTTTGGTGAAGGGCCTTGCGGATGCCTTCCAAAAAATAGGAATTCCTGTTTTTGGGCCTCTTGCAAGTGGAGCGCGTCTGGAAGCCTCAAAAGCCTTTACAAAAAATCTCTGTAAAAAATATCAGATTCCCACTGCGGCCTATGAATGTTTCGAAGAGGCGAATGCCGCTTTAAGTTTTCTGAAAAATATTGCCCCCTCTCCCGAAAACCCTGCGGCTTTTCCTCATCCCTCAAGGGGAGAGGGAGCCTTCTCGTTTCCAATTGTCATTAAAGCCGATGGTCTCGCCGCAGGCAAAGGAGTGGTGATTTGTGAAGATCTGCATCAGGCCTCAGAAGCCATTGAAAGTATTCTGGTACAAAAAACTTTAGGAGAACAAAATTTAATCGTGATCGAAGAATTTCTCAGAGGCGAAGAAGCCTCCTTCATGGTGATTAGCGATGGGAAAACTTATTTGCCTTTAGCCACCAGTCAAGATCACAAGCGCGTGTTTGATGGCGACCAAGGCCCTAACACCGGAGGTATGGGGGCTTACTCTCCTGCGCCGGTGGTGACTCCATCTGTCTTCGAAAAAACGCTCCAAACGATTATTGAACCCACTTTGGCTGGTTTGAAAACTGAAGGGATTCCTTACCAGGGGGTGCTTTATGCCGGTTTGATGATAGAAAAAAATACTCCCGAATTGTTGGAATACAATGTGCGTTTTGGAGATCCCGAGTGCGAAGTGATTTTACCGCGCATGAAATCTGATCTGATCGATTTGATGCTGGCAACGGTTGAAGGAAAGTTGTCGGAATTCAAATTGGAATGGCATGAAAAATCTTGCGTTGGCGTGGTGCTGGCCGCTGAGGCTTATCCTGCAAGCCCTGTAAAGGGGGATGAAATTTTTGGTTTGGACGAAGTGGAAAAATTGAAAGACGTTGTGGTGTTCCATGGAGGAACCGTGTTGAAAGAAAATAAGTGGTTCACCCATGGGGGGAGAGTGTTGGTAGTCAGCGCCTTGGGGGATGATTTAAAAGCAGCACAGTTGCTGGCTTACGAGGCGGTTGCAAAAATTTGTTGGCGCGGGATGCATTATCGAAAAGATATTGCAGCAAAGGCTTTAGTTAGGAAATAAATTTTATGTCCAAAAAAATTATCAGCCCCTTTCGCGGGCTTCATTATAATCCTTTAAAAATCAAAAATTTTGCCGAAGTGATGGCTCCTCCTTATGATGTCATCGACGAGGCTTATCGTGAAAAACTTTATGCGCGTCATCCTCAAAACGTCGTGAAACTCATCCTCACCCAAGAAGAGGATGGAAAAATACTTGGATTAAATAAATACGAAATGGCCGCAAAATATTTGCAAGATTGGCAGAAACAGGAGCTGTTGGTGCAAGATGCCCAGCCCCAGCTTTATCTCTATCATCAGACCTACACGTTAGCCGATGGGAGGGCCCTCACTCGAAAAGGCTTTATAGCCCGCAGAAGACTGGAACCCTTTGATGAAGGAAAAATCCGTCCGCATGAATATACCTTTGCAGGTCCCAAGGCTGACCGCTTACAGCTGATCAAATCCACCCAAACCAATCTGTCTGCCATCTTTGGAATATTTTCCGATGCCCAGCGCCAGGTGATGAAAAATTTTGACAAGGCCCTGACCCAAAAACCCTTAATGGATTTGGTGACGGATGACGGCAATCGCCACCAGGTCTGGGCCGTGGGAGATCTTCAAATACACGAACAAGTAAATACCTTGATGCAAGATAAAATCACTTTTATTGCCGATGGGCATCATCGCTACGAAACAGCCCTCAATTACCGTGACTATTGTTTGCAAAATGTCCCTTCTTCTCAATCTGACCCAGCCTACAATTTTGTAATGATGTACCTCTGTCCCATGGAAGACGAAGGCTTGGTGATTTTGCCCACTCACCGTGTGCTGGATGTTGCTGTGCCCTTGAATCTGGAGGCTGCGCTTCAAAAGCTTTCTCAAAATTTTGAGATCAAAAAATTTGCAAAGGCGAACAAGGCGGCAGCCCTTCAAGAATTGCAGCAGGTCGGCGCAAACAAATTGGGATTTATACTTTCCAGCAAAGAGGCTTTGAATCTCATTCAAATCAGTTTTGAGAAACTGGCAAAAATTTCTGCTCTAGCTTCACTCTCTGCCCCTGTCCGAGAATTGGATGTGACGGTATTGCATCACTATTTATTGCCTGAAATTTTTGAAATTAATTTGCATGAGGGAGACGAGGTCAAGAAAATCCACTATGTAAAAGATACTCAAGAGGCCCTGGAAGCCCCTGAAAAAGGGCAGGCCAGCCTGAGCTTCATCTTGAACCCCACCCAAATGAAACAAGTGGAAGCGATCTCCAACATCGGGGAACGCATGCCGCACAAGTCGACTTTCTTTTATCCCAAACTGCTTTCAGGATTGGTATTTAATCCCTTAGATTGAAATATTTCACAACCACTTCGTGGCCAGATTGATTATCCTTCGTACTTTGGGGGTGTAGGGGGGGTAGAACATCTTGAGGGTATCCAGGCACCTTTGATGGAGGACGGCGCGTTCGTGGGAGAAAGTGCGGAAGCCGAAAAATCCGTGGTAATTGCCCATGCCGCTATAGCCCACCCCTCCGAAAGGCAGGTCAGGATTGGCCAGATGGATGATCAGGCTGTTGACACAGCTGCCGCCAGCGCTTGTGTTTTTCAAAATATAATCGACCGTATTGGAATCTTTGGAAAAAATATAGAGTGCCAGGGGCTTGTCTCTTTTCTGAATGATGCTGAGGGCGTCGTCCAGGGAACGATAGGCAATCAAAGGGAGTATGGGCCCAAAAATTTCTTCGCGCATGATGGGTGAGTCGTTGGTGACATGGGTTAAAAGTGTGGGGGATAAGAATCGCGTGTCTTGGTTGCTCTGTCCTCCATAAGCGAGGGTGGCTCCTTTTTGGACCGATTCATCCAGAAGACGTTTCAGTGTTTTGAGAGCCCCGTCGCTGACAAGACGGCAAAAATTGGGGCTGTCTGCCTGTTTTGACTTTTCTCCATAACGGCTTTCGATGACTGAAATGGCTTCCTTGACAAAATCTTCCACGCGATTTTCGTGAATTAAAACATAATCAGGCGCCACACAGGTTTGACCTGCATTGATAAACTTTCCCCATAAGATGCGTTCAGCGGCCTTTTTGATATCGGCGGTTTGATCGATCACGACGGGAGATTTGCCGCCCAACTCCAGAGTCACGGGAGTCAGATTTTTCGACGCTTCTTCCATGACTTTTTTCCCAATGCGCGGACTGCCAGTGAAGAAAATATGATCGAAGGGAAGTGTGAGAAGCTGATCGGCGATCTCGGAATTTCCTTCGATGAGGGCAATTTCATTTTCGTCGAATAATTGGGAAATGAATTTTTTCAAGAAAGCGGAGGTATGAGCTGTTTTGCTGGACGGTTTGAGGATGGCACAATTCCCCGCGGCAATGGCGGCAATCAAGGGGGCCATGAGAAGCTGAAAAGGATAATTCCAGGGTGACAGGATGAGAACAATCCCTTTGGCTTCATAATGAATTTCACTTTTTGTCCCAAAGAGTGTGAGTGGCGTTTTGACTTTTTGAGGTTTCATCCAGCGGGTCAGATGGGAAATGGTATGATTGAGTTCGGAAATGGTCGGGTAGATTTCGGTTAAATCCGTTTCTCCAGGATTTTTTCGGTAGTCCGCATAAATGGCTTTCTGGATTTCTTCCTGATTTTTGAAAATGGCTTCCCTTATTCTCTTTAATTTTTTGATTCGTTCCTGGGCTGTGCTTTGGGAGATTTTCCAACGGTTTTCTTTTTGTGCTGAAAAAATTTTTTGAATGTTTTGCATATAAGTAAAATCGTAACAGAAATATTTTTTTTATCATCCTCTTTTCAATCCGGAATGAAAAATTTTTTAGTTCCCAGTTCCAAACGAAGATGTTTGATAGGGCAATCGGGAATTTCTGTCTGAATTTTTTCCAAAATTTGTTGTTTCATAAACGAGAGTTCGTTCATCCAGGAAGCGTTAATCACTTTTACCACCAACGTGTCTTCCATAAGACGCGAGGGCCAGGCCTTTTCGGCGATAGTTTTTCCGACAATCTTGTCCCAGTGACTCCATACAGAATGCCTCTTAAGCTTCGATTCCAAATTGAGGCCTTTGAGCGTTTTACTCAGTAAACTGGCAATGCCCTCCGGTTTCTGGTTTTTTCTCATCATGGGGACCTCAATAAGTGCTTTGCCTGCGAAGATCAAGCCTCTACAAGTAGATTGACAAAAACCTTGTTCATGACCAGTATCGCCGCCTTGTTTTCGCGAGGGGGGCTACGCAGGGCGTCAAAATAAAGGGTTTTCTAAAGTGAAGAAATCTTCTATAGTGTTAGTTTCTAAATCTATCGATAGGGGGAGTCTATGAATAAAAAAGACCTCAAGCGTTTTAAAGAAATATTAGGTGAAAGAAGGAATGAATTGATAAAAAGTGCTCAAGCTACTCGCGAGAGGGGCCTGGTACTAGATACCGACGATTTACCCGATGAGGTCGATCTGGCTTCTTCTGAATCCGATCAGTCAATGAGTCTCCTATTGCGTGACCGGGAGCGCGTATTACTCCGAAAAATTGAAAAAGCCTTGGCTAAAATTGAGGCGTCAAATTATGGAATTTGTGAATCTTGTGGGGAAGATATAGATTTGAAGCGTTTGGAAGCCCGTCCCGTGACGGATCTCTGTATTCAGTGCAAAGAAGAGCAGGAGCGTATCGAGAAAAACTATGCGGAGTAGGCCTCTCGTGCGGCTGCCAGTACGGCGATTTTTCCTAGTAAAAAAGAAAGTTTTAACAGGGTCTGTTTTTCCGGGCATTTCAGATAATGGCCCTCATGGGGTTCGTCCAGTTTGTGCAGACACAAACAGGAGAAGGCCATTCCTTTGCTGTTGAGAGAGCTCCATTCATCTTTCAGTTCGTTGATGCGAAAAAAACCACCGATTTCATTTTCACCCACCATATAAATCACCGGTTCTATGGGATAACCGCTGTAAGAATCAGCCGTGACGATGCCTTCCTGAATTAGGAAGGAGCCCACCGGGTTGTTTCCTTTAGCGGACAACAGTTTGTTTCGGGTGCGTCGGTTCATCTCCAGAATTTCTTCTGCACTGCTGAAATACTCAACGCCCATGCCATAAGTACCAGAGTTATTCTTTACGAAGACATAGGGAGGGTTTTGAATGCCATAGTCGAGGTATTTTTTTTGTATTTTTTTTAGCGTTTCATCCACAATCAAAGCCAGTTTTTCAATGCCTTGCCTTTCATTCAGCTTTACTTCATTTGCTTCAGTAAAAAAGCAAGAGATAAGCCAGGGATCTAAATCTGTCACTTGGCCAATTTCAGTGGCTATCTGATTGTAAAATTCAAAATGAGTACTTTTTTTACGCTGGAACCAACCGAGCTGAGGAGGCGGAATAATCTTTTGAGAAATATTCCTGAACTCTTCTGGAAGCCCATTTGAGAAGTCGTTGTTGGAGAGAATCAGTTCAGGTTCCCAATCTTGGGCGATATAAAGGCCTTTCCCTTCTTTTTTAATTCGAAATAAATCCAGATTTTGAGAGGAGAGCGGAATGCTTAATGAGTCTCCTGAAATTTCTTCGGATACAGTGCCCACTTTAATTTCATAACCTGCGTCTGTAAGCATCTGGGAAAGGCGTGCAACGTTTTCAAAATAAAATTTGTTGCGTGTGTGGGCTTCAGTAAAGAGCAAAATTTTTTTTATTTCAGGATAAGTATGAGTGAGATAATTTTTAATTTCTGCGGTGGCTAAACGGGAAAAGGAAGCGCATAAATTGTTGAACCCTGCAGGAAATACATTCGTGTCAACGACAGCTGTTTTGAATCCAGAATTTCTAACATCACAAGACACGTAAAAGAGCGCCGGAGTTTTTTTGAATTGCTCTTCAAAATACCGATTCAAGGCCTTGTGGTGTCCGATGAAATGTTCGTTGAGTTGATGGAGGTTCATGATATTAACCAATACTGTGCCTTATTTTTGCGGCCTGGACTATGTCTTCTTGCAATTCTTGTTTCATAAAAAAACGACGAAGTACATTACTGGTATAATTGCGATGTAAGAAATCTTCGTGTTTTCGGGGGCCCAGTTTTGTCCCTAAATAATTTTCGACATGAACCATGCCCTTTTGCACTTCTTGAAAAGGCTCAATTTTTTTGGCGAGCTGCTCAAGATTTTCACGGTTCAAGTAACAGCTAATATTTTGAAGATCTTCTTTTAATTGAGGGTAAAGTTTTTCAAGTGCTGGAGTGAGTCCACGATCTTCTGCTTCTTTTAAACCGCGTCCCAGCCCAATCAGCTCGGGAGGGACACCAATCGAATAAAAAACAGCAGTGAAGGTAATGGCTCGAGGGAGTTTGATGCCCGCCTTTCCCACCTGTCGGGAGTAACCAAAATGCCCCGTGTGTTGAATACGTTCGCGACGAGCAGGAATATGCCTGGCAATGCTATTCACAAACTCGCTGAGTTCTTCAATGGTGTTGCGATAATGTCTTACAAAGATGGCATCCAAGGTATGCAATTCGCGCATTTCATGCTCGTTATAAATGCAGCGCCCACTGTCGGGTAATTTTTTATTGAGCCACGCAATGGCCTTTTTGACTTCCTCGAGAGGATAATCGTAGCGAAAAGCAGATTGCAAGGTGACAGTAGAAATTCCGGGATAGGTTTTGATAAATCCAGAAATGCTTTTTGGATTTAAGCCTCCCCGGAAAGGTAAAGATCCCGTGCCAATCATCGGATAGACTTTGATTCCTGTGTCGCGTTCAAATTTAAAATATTCCGAAAGTGCTGCCTTGGCGCTGAGCACGGCGGCCAGGAAACCTCCGTCCAGGGCAGGATCGCTGCGGGCAATGAAAGGGCGTATCCAGGTGGGGCGTTTTCCGCTGAGTTTGTGCATGAATTGGGTGTATTGCTCCAATATTTTCCGACTTTTCAAAAGGGAATCGGTCCCTTCGATGAGGGGGATAATTTCCAAATGGTCGGGGTTTAGTTTTTTGACCCCAAAAATTTTGGCCTGAAACCGGGCGGTTTCCATGAATTTTTTTTGAAGTTGAATGAGCTCGGAAGAACTTTGAGTCATGGGGTGGATGACTTCAAAAATAGGCGGAGAATAGAGTTTGAGTTCGCTGGCCGAGTAAGAAGCAGAAAGTATTCCGCTAAAGGCACGAGAAAGACGGGAAGGGCCTTCCTTGGAAATATTAGGCACCCGGAAAGTGAGGCGCTTCTCTTTGCCCAGAGGGTGCGTGTAAAAATAGTCATAATACTTGCTGTACAACCTGTCGACTACCGCTTCATCCACAAACTTGCCTTCCCAATCCCACATGTATTCATCGCAGGCAAGGTCGGCAAAAGATCGGTAACATTCTTCCACCTCTTTTGCAGTGGAGACAAAGGCGTCGCTATTCCAGTAGGGAATGTTGGCGTTGTCTGGATGTTGAGTGGCCAGGGTTCTGGGAATTTTTATCATAGATTTTCCACCTGTAAAATTCTCAAATAAGTTTGCCTCACTTTTTTTCGATACCCCGTAAATTCATTCATCAGCAGTTTCCCATTTTGATAGCCCATCACTTCGGCGATATTTTCCAGCAGGGGAGTTTGAGGGTCAAGATAGCCTTGCCGCAGGTCGAAAAAAACCTCCAGGCGCGTTTCGAGCAGGCGATAAAAAAGGTAGGCGTCTTTCAAGATTTCGTATTCCGGAGGACGCAGCACTTCCCGTTCGCCCATTTTTTCTATGGCTTCCAGGGTGTTTTCGCAGACGATGCTCTCAAAAATTTTTCCCATCTTCAATTGTAGATACTGAACCGCAAACTCAATGTCGACAATGCCTCCTGGGCCTTGTTTGTAGTGAAGCCGTCGGGCACTTTCTTTGGCCAGTTCTTTTTCCATGCGTAAGCGCATGCGATGAATTTCTTCATTTAAATTGTTCGGAAATTCGGTAGAGAAAATAAAACGCAGGGTGTGTTCCTTCAAAGTTTTGCCAAAGCCTTCATCGCCACAAACAAAGCGGGCCTTCAGCAGGGCCTGTTTTTCCCAAATTTGCGCAAAGTTGCGTTGGTAGTCCGCAAAGGCATCCAGCGAAGAAATCAAGGGACCCTGGTTCCCCGAGGGACGTAGCTGGGTATCGACTTTAAAGGCATAACCGCGAAGGGTGTGCACGGTAAGATAAGAAATTAATTTTTGAGCCAGCAGGGCGTAAAATTCCTTATTGGAAATTTTCTTGCGGCCTTCTGTATCGCCGTTGCGGTTGTATAAAAAAATCAGATCAAGATCCGAATAATAATGCATTTCCCGGCCACCGAATTTTCCCATGGCGACAATGGCAAATTCAGCCCGCATCAAGTTCCCCGAGTTGTCGATAAAACTGGGGAAACCATAGGTAGGCGTCAGGGAATCGAAGGCTATTTGATAAGTGGCCTGCAGTACGCATTGGGCGACGCTGCTCAGATTTTGAAATACCTCGGGTAGTGGGGAGTGATTTTCGGTGTCCTCTTTTTGAATTTGCGAAAAATAATCCCGTTTAAAAGAGCGGATTTCATCCAGCCTTAATTCCAGGTCGCTGAGTTCCTTCAGGCGATTTTGAAGATCGTGTTGAAGTGTGGACAAGGAATAAATCATGATTCGCCATCCACTTTCATTTCCTGATCGAACAAGTTTTTGAAAATATTTTGCACCATGCTGGTGGTGTGGGTCAGGTCATCCATAAAACGGGCATGGGCCTTTTCCAGATCTTCATCATAATATCCCATGCGACGGGCGAGGGCCATCTGTTCACTAATGTTTTGAGGGATATTGTGCGTCTGCGCTTCGTGAACGAGTTGCAAGCGATGTTCGACGCGTCTCAAAAAAAGGTAGGCATCCGTCAGTTGACTTTCATCCTGTTCGCTAATCCGTTTTAATTGGGTCAGGTTTTTTAGAGCCTCGAAGGTGGAAGGGGTTTGCAGGGAGGGCTGTTGGCCGCCAAATAAGAGTTGCAAGGTTTGTACGAAAAATTCAATTTCGCGAATGCCCCCTTCGTCCAGCTTTACATTAAAACCCCTGGCGAGCTTTTTTCTGGACGATTCATGCACCTTGGCCTTCATGGCCTTCATGCGGTCAATGGTCGACAGGTCGACATGCTTCCTCCAAACAAAGGGATGTACCAGGCTTAAAAAATCTTTTTTCAGTTTTTCATCGCCAGCGATAGGGATGGCGCGGATGAGGGCCTGGCGCTCCCATTCTTCGCCAAAGGCTTCGTAGTAGTTTTCAAGGGCGTAGAGTGAGTTGACCAAAGGGCCACTTTTTCCTTCGGGGCGCAGATCCAAATCGACCCGGTAAAGAAAACCCTCGGGGGATTTTGAAGAGAGAGTTTGAGTGAGGCGTTCGGCCAGTTTGTAATAGAACTCGCGAAGGCCGAGCGGTTCGGGGTTTATTTCCTCGGGAGCCAAATCGTAAACGTACTGTAGGTCAATATCCGAAGAATAGTTGATTTCACGTGCGCCCAGTTTACCCATGGCGATCACTTGAAACCCGCAATGTTCAGGCTTCCAACGTTCTTCGTCTTTAAAGAAGGAAGGGGATTCTTCTTGAAGGCGTTTCAATTCGAAGCCGAGCGCCGCTTGCACGAGGGCGCAAGCCAGGTCGCTCAGTTCTTCCAAAATTATTTTCTGCCCCGCGGCCTGGGAAAGGTCTTTCACCGTAATCCGTAAAAATTCTCGATATTTGTAGTTTCTGAGTTGAAGTTTAAAATCATCCACATTGTGTGAATAGGTCTCAGAAAGGACTGAAAGCTCTTCCAAAAAATGCTCCATTTTTTTTTCGGTTTCAATGGCATTCGATTCAGTGAGTAGGTCAATTTCGGCGGCATTTTTAAGCAAGAATTGAGTCAAAAAATGAGAGTTCCCCAAGATGGAAAGCATGCGCTTGGTGTTTACAGGTTCCAAATCGAGGGCATGACCTTTGTATTGCAGATAGAGCTCTTGCAGCTGTTCGAAGGCGTGCAGGGCCGTGACGGGTTCGCCAGACCATTCCAAAATTTGTCGAATTTGGGCATCCATAAATATCCTCTTCCAAGGTGACTAATGGATGTGATTATCATATCGCGGCCCCGCCGCAACCAAAGAAAATGTTTCCTGGTATGCGATTTGTCATCCTTGGTAAAAAAAACCACACAACTTTCTCCTTCCTATGCCGATAAGCTTTTGGAACTGAGATTCTCCAGGGATTAAAGCTTATGGTAACCCTTAACAGATCTACACAACCTTTAACATTACTTGCAAACAATCCCCTACATCAGCCTGTTGAAGCTGTTTTGCCAGCAAGTGCCGTTTCTACAATTCCCCATTTGAGCCAAGCCGTTGCTGCCTTGCACGAAATCAAACATTCAATTTTTTCCTCCCTCTATTCCTCCGTAGGGTCGGGTCTCTGTGCCCGACCGGTATTGGAGTTTTTCGATCAGGAAAT
>JADFYH010000006.1 GCA_015233135.1 Deltaproteobacteria bacterium | reverse complement strand
AGCCCAGAAAAAAACAAATTGCATCGATAGGGACCCACCTATAAAAAGAAAAAATAAGATCCGTCGCTACGCTCCGAGTGGGTCCCTATCCTTGCGGATCACTGGGTCCCTGTCTTGCGATTTCGCATTGGAGGCCTTGTTGAGTCATAGAAATGCTTATATTGTGCTAGCTGCGGCCGAAGCCTTGGGGAGATTGGGGATTAAGGAATCCCGAACTGCATTGGAGGCCTTGTTAAGGCGTGAAGATGTTCATGTTGTGGAAGCTGCGGCCGAAGCCTTGGGGAGCTTGGGATACAAGAAAAAAGCCCGAGCTGCATTGAAGGTCTTGTTGAGTCATAGAAATGCTGATGTTGCGCGAGCTGCAGCCGCAGCCTTGGGGGCCCAGGAATCCCGAGCTGCATTGAAGGTCTTGTTGAGTCATAGAAATGCTGATGTTGTGCGAGCTGCAGCCAGAGCCTTGGGGAGCTTGGGGGTTAAGGAATCCCAACCTGCGTTGGCGGCCTTGTTAAGTCATAGAGATGCTTCTATCGTGCAAGCTGCGGCCCAGGCCCTGTATCAAATAGACCCCGCTTGGGATTTGGAAATTCAAACAAAAATTTCAAACTATTTGAAGGCCTACCAGGAGATTGTTTCGGCACGTGCTTCTGATTTTTATTCAACGGGTCAACCTCAAATAGAAAATTTAATTGCTGTGTTAGAAGCAAGTAAAGGAGCTGAGGATTCTGAACTGCGCCAACTGATTCCGCAGGAAGAAGAGATCGATTTAATCGGCCCGACGATTGATGCCGCCAAGGCCTTGGCGGCTGGGATTATGGCCAAAGAACCGGTGCTGCTGATGGGCCCCACGGGAGTGGGAAAGAATGCCATCATCCGCTGGCTGGCCCACCGCATGAAGCGGCCGGTGTTTCGGGTGCAGTTTCATAAAGAGATGGATGAGGGGCAATTGCTGGGGCATTTTACGATACAGACGATTCAAGATTCAAGCCCTCAGCCTCAGCCTGACCCTCTCCCTGGCCCTCTCCCCTTGAGGGAGAGGGGAATTAAAAAGAGGGTTGTTTTTGAGGAAGGGCGATTACTGGATGCCATCCGCTATGGAGGCTGGTGTGTGTTGGATGAAATCAATTTGGCACGAGAGGGGTTTTTGGTTTCGCTGAATGATCTGACACAGCAGATCAAGAGTGGAGTGGTGTGGGTAAAGCAGGGAGGCAAGGTAGTTGAAGTTCGGGTGCATGAAGATTTCAGACTGATCGCGACAGGGAATCCGGAGGGATACGGAGGGAGAAAGGCCCTGGAACAGAGCGTGGCCAGCCGCTGGCTGACGATGAAGCTGAGAGAGTTTCGGGTGGAGGAGTTGCAGACGATTTTGAGGAAGAGGATGGAGAGGGGGAAGACCTCACCCCGGCCCTCTCCTTCACAAGGAGAGGGGGCATCCACCGTAGGGGCGCCGCTCGCTGCGCCCAAATTACTCAGTGAGGCGAGCATTGCCATGCTGCCGAAGATTTTGGAGCAAATCAAAGTGAGCAGCGGAGAAGAGGGATTGATTACCATACGCACCTTAAAACGAGTGGCATCGCGGATTGAGGAAGTGGAAGGAGAAGAACTGTGGGAGAAGAATGAGGACGGGAGCTACAAAGTTGTACAAGTAAACCGGGGAGAAAATAGAGAAGATTTTGAGTATGTCCTTTCAAAAAGAGGCTGGGAAGAACTCTTAAGGGCCTTGGGAGCCGAGGTGTTGGATGGACTGGAAGGAGAGAAGTATGAATCTGCCAAGACCGCCTTGAAATTATTTTTGATCGATGAAACGGGGATGACAGAAGAGAGGCTAGAAGCGTTATTGAATCCTGAAACCAGTGAAGAGGAGTTGGAACAAAGCGTCTTATCCTACAATGGCTCGATGAATATCCACTGGCCCGCAAAGGTAGAGCACTGCTCCGCCTGGGAAGATCTGGTGTCTGTGCCCACCACCCGGAAACTGGCTTTCAAGGTGCTCGATTCGTTTAGACGCGGGGATTACGTAATTCTGGAAGGCCTTCCTGCCGTCTCTAAATCGGCGGTCATCAAATGGATAGGGAAGCTCTTGAAGCAAGAGGTGCTTGAGGTGACGGGCAGTGGGGACATGAGCATTTCCGAGCTGCTGGGAGTGCCGTTCATCAATGAAGAGGGAGAGATCCAGTTTCGAGAAGGAGTGCTGCTGGAGGCGATTAAGCGGGGATCCTTGCTCGTCATCAACGAGGCGAACCTGATTCCACCGGAGGTATTAGAAAGACTCAATTCTTTAATTGACGATGAACGCATGGTGATGGTGACGGAGAATGGGGCAAAGGTTCCTGTGCACGCCCACCCGAACTTCCGCCTGATTTTCACGCAAAACCCTGCGGGGATGAGCGGAGGGAGAATCGATTTATCTCCTGCGCTTATCAATAAATTTAGAAGGATACAGATTAGGAAAGATTTTAACTCGGAAGAAAAGAAAGAGATTGTGTATCAACGCCTAGGAGGAAAGGAGAGAAATCCTCTCCCTCCTGCGCCTCCCGGAAAATCAGGCCCTTCTTCACCGACTGACCCTGTAAGCCCAAATACGCCGCTATCTTCTGCAGGGGCAAGTCTGTTACAAGGTGCACAAACTGTAGCAGGAGCAAAAAACCCTGTGAGTGATGCTGCCCAGGCGATGAGCCAAGGGGTTCAGGTGCAAACTCGAGGAGCCTTTTCTCACCAATTAAATATGGCGTTACCGGGTCATATCTTGGAGACGGTCTTTACTGGCAAAGGCAAAACCCGGAGATCTTCAAGGGGAGAAGAAGGGATAGAGCCTGCAGCAGTAGCTGAAGCAGAAGAGAAGGCAGAAGAAGTAAATGCGCTGATAGCGGGTATGAGAGCCCACGAAGAAGCCTTTATGGCGGAGCATGGCCAGAAGTTGGAGAGGATAGCCACTTTGGCGGCCTTTGGCCATGTGCGAGTGGAAGTGGATAAAACCGGACAGGTGGACATCGCCGCTTTAGATTTGGATCGAAAAGTATTTTTAATTAATCCTCATGAGGCCAAGGATTTTAGCCCGGAACAACTGGTTGCCATTGCCTTACACGAGGGAGGACATGGGGCAATTTCTAGGATGATAGATAAGAAGTGGTTTAAGAAGGCGTCGTTACATTTACTTGGCAATTGCGTGGAAGATCCCCGCGTGAATGAGTATGAACTGGCCCGCTTTCCCGGGGCACGCCCTGCGTTTAATAGTTTGTATGATAAATTTTTTCCAGATTCCGCAGCAGTAGCCAATGCGGAGAGAAGGGGAAAGATCAAACCCTTGGGAGGCTTGCCACATGAACAATTTGCGCATGGGATCCTCGACCTGTGGGCCAACGGGCGGGTGACGGAGCGAGTGATGAATTCTAAGGTGAAAGCAGCCCTAGAAAAGGTGCAACCGATTTTGAATCAGATCTGGCATACGTATCCGGACTGTTACTATCCTCAAGAGAAGGATATTCGGGCCAAACAAAAGGGGATGTACGATTTAATGGAAGAGCATCTTCTTCCCCTCTATCAGGAGTTTTATAAAGAATCGTTGGAAGAGGTGGAGAAGAATCTGCAAAAAGAAAGAGAGCAGCAAGGGCAAGAAGGAGAAGGATCTCCCGGTCAAGCAGGAGGGCGTTCGAGTATTGATAGGGAGGATTTGAGTGAAGAAGCCCGCAAAATATTGGAGGAACGAGCCGATAAAATGGCGGGGGCTTTAGACCCGAACAATAAACCCCAGAGAGATCAGATTAATAAGGCAAGACAGGCGGGAAGAGAGAAAGAGGAGAAAAATAAAGATGGGTCCAAAGTAAGTTTGCCTGCTGCTGCAGGTGAAGGGGGAGGGGGAGATTTTAGACCCTTTGACCAACGCACGGTGGGCGACATGTTAAAGCAGCGAGCGGTGCAGAAGGCCGCCGAGCGGAAGTTTTATGAGAATAATCCCTGGAGACGGTACTTTGACCCGGTCAAGAATTTGGCAAGACAAACGGCGGAGTTGGTAAAACATGTTTTAAAACTCAATACCGATCATGAGTATGTAGGGAATTTTTATACCGGAACGAAATTGAATTTAAAAAAAGCAGTCGAGGTTTTTATTCGCAATGAAGTGGGGATCACGAGTGAAGAGGATTTTAAATTATTCCTGAGGAAGAAATTTCCCACCAAACCCAACCACAAATGGGTGCTGGTGCTGGATCAATCGGGCTCGATGAAGGGAGAGGAGATTCAGAATTCGGCTTTGCAGGGCATGGCCTTGTTTGTGTATCTCATGAAGGAGCTCAAGATGGATTATGCTGTGGTGGGATTTGCGGACACGGCAGACATCCACAAGAGTTTTAGAGAAAAGGTGAATAATGAGAAGCAACTCAACGCACTGCTAGAAGAGTTGCAGACGGCGGGAGGCGGCGGGACCAACGATTTGGAAGGGATAAAATTTGCGGAGGAACTTCTATCACGAGAGGAAGGAGATCAAAAAACCGTGATCGTGATCACGGATGGAGCGGGAGTGTCTGAGACGAGTGACTACGTGAAACAACTGAAAAAGAAAGGCATCCACACGATAGGGGTAGGGATAGGAGCGGGAACCGATGCGGTTACAAAGGTGTATGAAGATTATTACCAGAGTGAAGATTTCAGGGCTTTGCCGAAGCTGTTACTGAAGTTGCTGGTGAAGCAGATCTTTGGGAAGGGGAAGAAAAAGTAAAAAAAATGTAAGTATTTCTTCAATCCCCTTAACAGTCCTTTCATTTTTTGAAGACTCCTCTTTAGATTTCTATTCCTTGCTCCTACAATCAAGGAAGGATGAAAAAAACTTTTACCATTCGTTCATTTACTTCGAGTGGGTTTTTGGTTCTGGCCTTTTTCTTTTTTCTGGGCTCAAGCCCTGCCCAGGCTACGGTTAAGTTTTGGAGAGGGGAAATCAATTCAAATTTTTCAACGGCTGGAAACTGGAGTACTTCCAGTAATTCGATGGTTGCGACGACGGTTCCGGATGTTAATGATGTTGCCACCTATAACTCAAACGGAAATGTGGATTGTAATTTAGATGTGACTGTTAATGTGGCGGGGATCAATCTCCTGGCAGGATATAAAAAAAACATCACCCAAAATGCGGGAATTATAGTTACGATCGGGGCTTCCCACTACAGTCAATCCGATGGAATATTTACAGGAGGGGAGAGTGGTATTACGGATAATGGAAATTTCACCCTCAATGGAGGGCGCTTTATTTCCACCTCAGAGACCTTCACCGTGGCAGGGAACTGGGATACGCAGACGCCGGCCGCAGGATCTTTTGCTCACAATGGCGGGACGGTGAAGTTTGCGAATACGATCGATAAAATTATTAATGTGAATGGCACAGAAACTTTTAATAATTTTATTTTGGCTGCCAGCTCTACTGCGGCACTATTGGCAAGCTCGAATGATGTACTCAAAACTGTAGGAACTCTTAGTCTCAGTTCGGGATACGCCGTGCTTTCCGGATCATCCACCTTCGAGGCCCAAGGGGATGTGATTATAGGTGCAAATTACAGCAGCGCCAACACGCAGCCCCTCCTTTTTTCCGGAACGAATAATCAAACCCTAGATGCCACAGGTGCCAGCAGTGCTTTTCACGGGAATATGACCATCAACAAAGTGGATGGACGAGGCGTATCTACAGGGAGTGTTTCCCTCTTCTCCAATTTGACCCTAAGCAGTGGTAAAACCCTCACAGTGCTCAAGGGGACTTTGGATAACAATGGAAAAACGCTCACCGCCGGAAATGTGGTTTATAATTCTGATACCCCCCTGGCCCTTACGGGGGTCTTCAATGTACTCAATGATTATACTCAAGCGGCAGGAACGGTCAGTCTGGGGAGCTTCAATGACACTTTCTCAGGAAAATTTACGCTCACGGGGGGAAGTTTTATTTCCAGTACTGGAACTCTTTCGGTCGCGGGCAATTGGGATACGCATAGCGCAGCGGCTGGCAGCTTTGTTCATAATAACGGTACGGTGAAACTTGCCATCAATGGCAATCGAAGCATTAACGTGAATGGCACAGAAACTTTTAATCACTTAACTGTGGCCGCCACTTCTGCCTGGACTCTCACCGAGACCTCAGGAATTAACCTCAAAGTGCTGGGCATACTTACTCTCAACTCAGGGGCTTTCATTCAAGCAGGGGCTTCAAAACTGGAAGCTCAAGGGGATGTCGTGCTGGGCGCCGGCTACTCTAGCGCCAATACCCAGGCCCTTCTCCTTTCTGGAACTGCAGATCAAACCCTCAGTGCCGCGTTAGATCCTACTGTTTTCAATGCCGACATCCTTGTGAATAAAGCCTCAGGAACCGTCACTCTTGGCTCAGCACTTGTATTAGATGCAGCGGGCCAGAATCTCATGATCAACTCCGGAACATTTGCACTGGCCGGTAACAATCTCACGGTCAATGGAATCGGTGGAACTTTGGCCGTGGCTTCTGGAGCCACCTTGCAGTTGAACGGTTTAGAAAGCATCAGCACCAACGCGAACTCTCCCTCACTGGCGGCGGGAAGCCTTGTCAAATATGTGGGCAGTTCCAATTATACAATTAAAAATTATCCTTATTCCAAACTGACGATTGCAGGGGGGGCTGCGCTCTTGCCGGGCGATTTATCCATCGGGTCTGCACTTACCTTACAAGCAGGAACCCTGGATGCGAATGGTCATAAATTGACGGTGCTGGGCGACTGGATAAATACCGGAGGTGCTTTCACAGCGAGTGGTGGCACGGTAGATTTGGGGACAGCCAGTCAAAGCATTTCAGGATCAAATACCTTCTACAATCTGACAAAATCGGTTTCCTCCGCAGCCACGCTTACTTTTGCAAATGGGAGTACCCAAACGGTCAGCAATAATCTCAGCCTGAATGGTGCCGCGGGGCAAAAGCTTTTGTTAAAAAGTGAGACTCCTGCACTGCAATGGAATATTAATTCCCAAAGCGCGCGGAGCATTTCTTATCTGGATGTAAAAAACTCTAATAATATTAGTTCAGCCACCCTCAACTGTTGGACGGGATGCAGCGATTCCGGAAATAATAGTCACTGGAGTTTTTCCCCTGCTTCCGTCACTCTCAGCAGCACTTCTGTGGCAGTGAGTGAAGGAGGTTCGACCGGGAGCTATAATGTAAGCCTGGCTTCATCCCCCAGCAGCGTAGTGACTATTACAGCTTCTTCCTCCGATACCAATTATGGAGTAACGGTATCTCCCGCTACTCTCACTTTTACCGCAGCAAACTGGTCTACCCCCCAAACGGTAAAGGTGACTGCCGTAGACGATAACCTTTATGAAGGGCCGCATTCAGCCACGATCTCTCACAGCGCAAGCAGTAGTGACGCGAGTTATAATGGAATCAGTATTTCTTCCGTATCCGCGAGTATCACAGATAACGATTTGCAACCCAGCATCAGCATTAATAGTCCGAGTGTGGTTGAAGGGAATTCGGGTGCTTCTAATTTAGCTTTTACCGTTTCACTTTCCAATCCTAGCACTCAAACAATTACTGTAAACTACGCAAGCTCGGATGGAAGCGCTACAGCGGGTTCCGATTATACAGCAACTTCAGGAACTCTTACTTTTAGTAGCGGACAAATCTCTCAAACAATTAATGTGAGTGTGAATGGTGATTATGTTGCAGAGGCCGATGAAACGGTCACGATGACTTTAAGTGGCGCTACAAATGCGACGATTATAGGAAGCACAGGCATTGGAACGATTATAAACGATGATACCGCCAGAGTAACGATTACAGAATCGGGGGGAAGCACTCATGTCACCGAAGGCGGCGCGACAGATTCTTATACCTTGGTGCTTACTTCGCAGCCTACGTCGAGTGTGACTTTAACAGCTAGTTCCAGCGATACGACTTATGGCGTCACCGTTTCACCCAGTAGTCTGACCTTCACGATTGCCAATTGGAATATTCCGCAAACGGTCACGGTGACTGCAGTGGACGACAACAAATACGAAGGGCCTCATCTCGCTACTATTTCTCATAGCGCCAGTAGTAATGACAGTTATTATAATGCAATTCCCCTCGCTTCGGTGACGGCCCATATTACGGACAATGATTCTCAACCCAGCATCAGCATAGACAATCCGAGTGTCAGCGAAGGAAACTCGGGAACCACCCCTCTCACTTTTACAGTCAGCTTGTCTAATTTGAGTACTCAGGACGTGAGTGTTTACTATGCGACTGCCGATGGTACTGCGACTGCGGGATCCGACTACAGCGCTGCTCATGGGACCTTAACCTTTGCTGCGGGGGAAACCAGTAAAACGATTCAGGTGAGTGTGAATGGAGATACGACCGTTGAGCCCGATGAAACTTTCCATGTCAACCTGTCTTCGCCGGTGAATGCGAGCCTGAGCAAGAGTCAAGGTCTGGGCACCATCCTCAATGATGACCATGCGCCCGTGCTCGCGAATCCTGGTGCGAAATCGGTTGCAGAAAATAGCTCACTTGCCTTTACCTTGAGTGCAACAGATGCAGATGGAGATGCGATTTCCTATGCTTGTCTTTCTTCTTGTCCTTCGGGCCTGAGCGTGAATTCAAGCTCTGGCGCCGTTTCATGGACTCCTACATTTTCTCAATCGGGAGTTTATCCTTCAGTTACTTTTCAGGCCTCCGATGGGGTTAATACAAGTACTGAAGCCATTACGATTACCGTGAATGACACTCAAGGTCGCCTGACTTCAAGCCATGTAGACCCTGCCACTCTTATTGTGGGGGCTAGCGGTACAGCGACTATCCGTTTTACAAATACAAATGTTATTCCCTTGGATGGAAAAGTGCTTGTGGTTTTCCCTTCGGGATTTGATGTGAGTGCTGCTTCAGGCGCAAGTTGTAATATGGATGGAGTTTTTGCGACTGCAGTTTCAGGTCAAACAGTTAGCATCACTCGATCGGCGGGGAGTATCCAAACCGCAGCAGCTGCAGAGATCTGCACGATTGATCATATCCGTAATCCTCAAGTGGGTGGATTGACAGGAACTTATGCCATCAAAACGACGGATAGTCTGGGCTCGATGATAGATGAAGACCCTGCCGTGGCTGCGAATACCATTACACAGCCTAGTTTGAGCATCGATAATCCCAGCGTGCTGGAAGGAAATTCGGGCACCACGGCACTTAACTTTACGCTGAGCCTCTCCGTCGCTTCAGGAGTGAACACCACGGTAAATTATGCGACTGCCGATGGTACTGCAACTGCGGGATCCGATTATATGCCTACTTCTGGAACCCTCACCTTTGCACCAGGGGAGACTTCCAAAACGATTCAGGTGAGTGTGAATGGAGATAGGCTGCTTGAGCCCGATGAAACCTTGACGATGACTTTGAGTGGCGCAACGAATGCAACAATTTCAACCAGCAGTGGAACGGGTACTATTTTAAATGATGACCATGCGCCAGTACTCACGAATCCTGGTGCGAAGTCTGTGGCGGAGAATGTGGCTCTCAACTTTAGTCTGAGTGCCACGGATGCGGATGGAGATCCGCTGACTTATTCCTGCACTGCCAATTGCCCAACGGGACTCTCGGTAGAGGCAGGCACTGGAGCTGTTTCATGGACTCCCACTTATTCTCAGGCCGCTACTTATAGCAATGTAACTTTCCAGGTGTCGGATGGAGTGAATACCGACACTCAGTCCATCACCCTTACGGTGAATGAGACTCAAGGAAATTTAACGAATACAAAGGTGGAACCCGCCTCTTTGATGATAGGGATGAAGGGAAACCTCACGGTGGGCTTTACGACCGCCAATCCCTGGCCAGCCGATGGAAAGCTGGTGATTGATTTGCCGGCCGGATTTGATGCGGCTAACGCTAGCCTGCTATCCAAAAATATTACGGGCTCTTTCAACGCACCGCTTCTCTCCAGTGGAAAGGGAACGAACGATATTATTACCTTGAGCCGAGATGGCAGCGGCGCAGTCCTTCCTGGCGGGACTGCGGTGACGCTTGTTTTATCCGGCGTGCGTAATCCGACAAGCAGCGGAGCCACGGGGACTTCCTGGGTCAAGACTGAAGATAGTGCCGCTTCTCTTATTGATCAAGATAGCGCCGTGAGTGGAACTACGATCATTACGCCCAGCCTCAGCATAGACAATCCCAGTATGCTGGAAGGAAATTCGGGAACGACGCCTCTCCTCTTTACCGTCACACTCTCAGCGGCTTCTGGAGTGAGTACCACGGTAGATTATGCCACCGCAGATGGCACTGCAACTGCGGGATCCGATTACATAGCCGCTAGCGGGACGCTCACTATTCCTGCCGGACAGATTTCTCAGACGATTCCCGTGAATATTATCGGAGATACGATCGATGAACCGGATGAAACGCTAAGGCTTAATTTATCTAACCCAGTGAACGCCAGTATTTCCGGTTCAAGTTATGGAACAGGAACACTCCTCAATGATGACAGCCCCCCCACACTTTCTATAACGGATGTTTCCCAGCCCGAAGGAAATGCTGGAACCAGCAACATGGGCTTTATGGTCACTTTGTCGGCCATGTCCGGAAAAAGCGTGAGCGTGAATTATGCAACGGCCGATAATACGGCCACCGCAGGTTCCAATTATAGCAGCCTATCTGGAGTTCTCAGCTTTAATCCTGGAGAGAGCAGTAAAACAATTAATGTCAGTATCCTCGGAGATAAAAAAGTGGAACCCGATGAGATTTTCTTTGTCAATCTGTGGGGGGCTTCCAATGCGACGATCAGTCGTAGTCAAGCGCTAGGAAACATCCTCAATGACGATCATGCGCCGGTACTCACGAATCCCGGAGCGAAGTCTGTGGCGGAGAATGTGGCTCTCAACTTTAGTCTGAGTGCCACGGATGCGGATGGAGATCCGCTGACTTATTCCTGCACCGCCAATTGTCCGACGGGACTCTCGGTAGAGGCAGGCACTGGAGCTGTTTCATGGACTCCCACTTATTCGCAGGCCGCTACTTATAGCAATGTAACGTTCCAGGTGTCGGATGGAGTGAATACCGACACTCAGTCCATCACCCTTACGGTGAATGAGACGCAAGGAAGTTTAACGAATACGAAGGTGGAACCCGCAAGTTTAGTCGCAGGGGCAAGAGGCGCGGTCACTGTGAATTTTACGAATGCGAATCCAATTCCTGTCGATGGCAAGATCAAAGTGCTTTTCCCCGCAGGCTTTGACGTCAGCGCTGCAACGAATGGGAGTTGTAGTGGTATCGATGGAAGCTTTACCACCTCAGTGTCTGGTCAAATGCTCACTCTGACACGTTCTACGGGATTGATAAGCTCTTTAGGGGCGCAGAGCTGTTTCATCGAAAATATCCGAAACCCTCAAGTGAGTGGACCCACAGGCGTCTATATTCTTCAAACGACGGACAATTCAGATGCGGTTATTGATAGCGATGCCAATGTTTCGGCGACTACAATTTTACCCGGCAGCCTAACGAACACCCAGGTAGAACCTGCGTCTTTGATGATAGGGATGGAAGGAAATATCACGGTGAGCTTTACGACCGCCAATCCCTGGCCAACCAATGGAAAGCTGGTGATCGATTTGCCGGCCGGATTTGATGCGGCTAAAGCTAGCCTGGTATCTAAAAATATTACGGGTTCCTTCAATGCACCGCTCCTCTCAAGCGGAGATGGAATGAACGATATTATTACGC
The DNA here is from genome assembly GCA_015233135.1 of Deltaproteobacteria bacterium. Lineage (NCBI taxonomy): Bacteria > Pseudomonadati > Myxococcota > Myxococcia > Deltaproteobacteria bacterium. Next base: position 88,783 of record JADFYH010000006.1, on the reverse strand, counting down.
TGAGCCGAGATGGCACAGGCGGAGTCCTCACTGGCGGCACTGCGGTGACGATTGTATTATCCGGCGTGCGTAATCCCACAAGCAGTGGAGCGACAGGAACTTTCTCGATTAAGACGGAGGACAATGCCGCTCATATCATTGATCAAGATAAGGCCGTGAGTGGAGCTACAATGATCAGGCCCAGCCTCAGTATAGACAATCCCAGTGTGCTGGAAGGAAATTCGGGAACGACGCCTCTCCTCTTCACCGTCACGCTCTCAGCGGCTTCCGGAGTCAGCACCACGGTAGATTATGCGACCGCAGATGGCACTGCAACAGCGGGATCCGATTACACGGCCACTAGCGGGACACTCCTTATTCCTGCCGGACAAATTTCTCAGACGATTCAAGTGAGTATTAGGGGAGATACGACGGATGAGCCGGATGAAAGCTTCACGCTGAACTTATCGAATCCTGTGAATGCCGATATTTCTGGCTTGGCTTATGGAATAGGCACCATCCTCAATGACGACACGGCTCCCACGCTTTCTATCGCAGATGCTTCTCAGGCCGAAGGAAATTCCGGAAGCAGCAATATGGGCTTCACGCTTACCTTATCTGAGGCCTCCGCTAAAACTGTAAGCGTAAATTATGCCACGGCCGATGGGACCGCTCTCGCGGGTTCTGATTATAACAGCACTTCTGGCGTGCTTGTTTTTAATCCCGGAGAAACTACTAAAACTCTTTATGTGCCGATTCTAGGCGATACCACCGATGAACCCGATGAGTTTTTCACTGTCAATCTGTCGGGAGCTTCCAATGCGACGATCAGTCGCAGTCAGGCGCTGGGAACCATTCTCAATGACGACAGCGCTCCATCGATTTCCATTAATGATGTTTCGCAGACCGAAGGAAATTCAGGAAGCAGCAACATGAGCTTTACGGTCACTTTGTCTGCCGTATCCGGAAAAACCGTGAGCGTGAATTACGAAACGGCCGATAACACCGCGACGGCAGGTTCCGATTATATCAGTACTTCGGGGACTCTGCTTTTCAATCCGGGCGAAAACAGTAAAACTTTGAATGTCAGTATTCTTGGAGATGCAAAAGTTGAAATGGATGAAACTTTTTATGTCCATCTGTCTTCGCCAGTAAATGCAAGCCTCGGCAAGAGTCAGGGTCTGGGAACCATTCTCAATGATGATCATGCGCCTCTGCTGGCAGATCCTGGAAATAAGACGATTAAGAGTGGAAGCAGTCTTGCCTTTACTCTGAATGCAGTAGACGCGGATGCCGATCCTATCACTTACTCTTGTGTGTCAAACTGTCCTACAGGATTATCAGTGGATTCAAGCTCGGGCGCAGTAGCCTGGATGCCCACTGCGTCACAAAAAGGGCTGTTTAGTAAGGTCACCTTTAAGGCTGAAGATCCTGCCGCCAATGAGAGTACGAGATCCATTAATATTACAGTAACAGGGGTGAGCATCGTCCAAACCGGAGGCTCTACGGATGTCACGGAAGGAGGATCTACAGATACTTATACGGTGATACTGGATAGCGAACCGCTTGCTGCGGTGACTGTGAATATCGCTACAGACAGCCAGGTCAGTGTGGCTCCTTCTTCTCTGGTTTTCACTGCCGAAAATTGGAAGGTGCCTCAAACCGTGACGGTGACTGCCGTGGACGATGCCGTGCAAGAAGGGCTGCACACGGGATTAGTTCAGCAGAGTGTCACCAGTGCTGATCCCAACTACAATGGGATTGCGGCAGCCTCGGTAAAGGCCAACATCACCGATAATGATCAGGCGGGTTTGAGCTTGATTGAAAGCGGAGGTTCCACTCAGGTCACAGAAGGCGGAACAACGGATAGTTATGGTGTGGTTCTGACTTCTCAACCCACTGGGCCAGTGGCTGTGAGCCTTGTTCCAATTGATGCAACGAACAGGCTCAAGCTCACAAGTTCCAATCTTACCTTTACTCCAGACAACTGGAATATCCCGCAAAGCATTACGGTAACAGCGCTAGACGACTTTAAAATAGAAGGCACTCAAACTCATATCATCCGGCACTTCGTGAGTTCTGCCGATGCGAATTATAATTCGCTCGCGGCAGTCGACTTGAAGGTTCAAGTCTTCGACAATGACAGTGCTGGAATCCAGCTCTCTAAAAACGCAGTCAGTGTGGGGGAGGATGGAACGACCGATACTTACACGGTGATGCTCAACGCAGAACCTGCGGCAGAGGTCAGTATCACCGTAACGGCGGCAAGCCCTGTCCTGGTGACTGTTCCGGGTGCCAAGGCCTCCAGTATAGGAATATTGAACTTTGGTAGCAGCAACTGGAACATTGCGCAGACGGTTCAGGTGAGTGTGCTGCCTGATCTTATCCAGGAAGGAAGCCGAACTCGCACACTCACACACACCAGTGCCAGCACGGATGGGAATTATAATCATTTAACTCTGAATACCGTGACCGTAAGTGTGGCCGATGTGGATCACAAAGAGAACGAAGATAAAGATGAGGACAAGGACAAAGACAAAAATAAAGACAATAAAAAGGATGGTGATAAAGACCATGGTGAAAATGAGGGTAATAACGAAGATGAAAGTGAATATGGGACAGGCAGCATTAGCCATCTGCTTCCGCCGCTGAGTGTCAGTTTGGGAGAAGATCAATTGGCTCATGTCCAATCTACAGTTTCCATGAAAGCCACTGTGGGCAATGCTTCTGGTTCAGTCACTTATAACTGGAGCCTGCTGAGCGGGGCAGGAAGTCTTTCTGATACCGGAGGAGACACCGTGCTTTATAGAGCCCCCGTCAATAATACGAGTGCAGTGATCCGTGTTTTTGTGAGCGACAGTGCAGGTCGCACGGCTAGTGATGATTTGGAGATTGACGTCTGGGGAGAAAAGGAAAAGAGCCCCAAAGGGAAATAAACTTAAATTGGTCTTCGCACTATCGAGCGGATAAAATAATATACTTTAACTGTTCACTCATTTATTCCCCTCTCCCCTCGGGGGAGAGGGCAGGGTGAGGGGTCCATTACTTGCTTCCAATATCTGATTCAACACTCCCTCACGGTTCTCATAAAATTCATTATTCCAAAATTCCAAAATCGTAATACTTTAGTACCCCTTTTCCAAACATACGAAATCCACAATATAAGCTCCAAGAATATATTGTCTTCTGAATTTCAACCCCTTTAAACGCCTGGATCTCAAATAGTACCAAAGATCATTTTCTGTATTTGTACTTTTCTTTCGGAGTAATTTTGAAATGCCAAGCAGTGTCCCCATTTATTTCTCCCCTCACCCTGGCCCTCTCCCCCAAGGGGAGAGGGGAATTCGTCTTTAGCCCATTTCTAAAATTTAAACCAGTCCACTTTTAATTTTTAGATGGCAAGGAACGAAAATAACTAGTGTGTTTTCTCAAGTGCTGCAATATCTATCTCGATTGGGTGAGGGATAACCCTATGCTTATTTTTTTCAAAAAAGTAATTTTAAATTGGTTGCAAAACAACGTTTTTGAGCACGCGGCAGCGCTTGCTTATGGGGCACTTTTTTCGCTCGGGCCTACCTTAATATTAGTGATTCGAATTTCAGGATTTATTTTTGGAGAAAGATCTGCAGAAGGTCGAGTGTTTTTGGAAATTAATAGTCTTATAGGCAGGGACAGTGCGCATACTATAAAAAAGATGGTTCAACATCTTGTGTTACAACGTCATGCCACGTGGGCCACTTTTATTGGGCTCTTTCTTTTTTTGATGGCGGCCAGTGCTGGTTTTGCGCAACTCAAGGGGGCGCTCAATCAGATATGGTCCGTGCGAGCAGCGCCTGAGGTGAATGATTTCATCTCCTTTTTTAAAAACAGGCTCATTTCTTTGGCGATGATTCTTGTCTTTGCCTTCTTTTCCCTGTTCTTTTTAATCCTGAGCGCCAGCATCAGCCTTTTTGGTAATTTTATTTTTCCCTATTTTCACATCTCTGCGGGGGCATTAAGCTTCATGAATGGAATCGTTTCTCTGGCAGTAGTTTCCCTGCTGCTTGCAATTATTTATAAAGTTTTACCGGATGTGAAATTGCAGTGGAGGGATGTCTTCCCAGGGGCCTTGTTTACAGCAATACTTTTTGCCGCAGGGAAATATCTCATCGCCCTTTATATTCTCAAAAGCAATATCGCCAATGTGTACGGAGCCACGGCGTCCCTCGTGATTATTCTGGTCTGGGTTTATTATTCTTCTCTCCTGTTATTTTTAGGGGCTTCTTTTGTGCAGGTTTATGTTCAGGAGAAAGGCAGAAAAATCAGTCATAAAAAAAATGCGGCATGGATAAAAAAAGAAATCATAAAAGATATTGCATGATGATCCAGCCCTTATGCCGCCTTGAGTGCCTGCACACGCCGCATGGCTTCGTCGAGTGTGGCCAGCACGTTATCTCTCCCTATCTCTTGAAGAAAACCGGAGCGTTGCATCGCCAGAAAAGGTTGGGCACCAATTCCTGAAATCATCAGCTGTGTCTTGTGGTGCTGACACTGTCTGTGGAGATCGCGAAGTGCCTGAAGTCCTGTCGCATCCAAAGCCAGAACATGCCGCATTCTCAAAATGAAAATTTTTGGCGGTTCACTTCCGATATCCAGGGTATTTCGAAGTAGCTCGGCAATCCCAAAGAAAAAGGCCCCTTCGGCCTCGTAAACGACTACATCCTTCTGCCTGGGTTTTCCTAGTTCATCTTTTTCAGAATAAGATGGCTCTGAATAAGAGATCTCCGAAGTAATTTCACGGATGCTGGTGACGTCGGTCATTCGTTTCATGAAAAGCACCAGGGAGAGCAGCAGTCCAACTTCTACGGCTACAGTCAAATCAAAGAAAACCGTGAGCAGGAAAGTCACGATCAGCACAGCGATGTCCATACGAGGCGCTTTGAGCAAAGATTTGAAGGCATGCCATTCGCTCATGTGATAGGCGACCACCACCAGAATGGCGGAGAGGACGCACAAGGGAATTTGGCTAGCCCAGGAGCCAAAAAGAAGGACGATGAAAAGAAGAGTAAGCGCATGAATGATGCCTGCTACAGGTGTTTGGGCTCCATTTTTGATATTCGTGGCAGTTCGCGCGATGGCGCCCGTGGCGGGAATACCGCCAAAAAGTGGGGCGACAAGATTTGCAATTCCCTGGGCAATGAGTTCTGTGTTGGATCGATGTCTGCCTCCAATCATGCCATCGGCAACGGTTGCAGAAAGAAGAGATTCGATGGCGCCCAGCAAGGCAACGGTAAAGGCGGGGCTGATCAGTCCTCTTGCTTGAGCCAAGGTGAAATAGGGGAAATTGAAGCTGGGTAATCCAGCAGAAAGTTTTCCAAAGCGTGAGCCTATGGTCTCTACGGGGAGATGAAAAAAATGCACGATAAGGGTCATGAACAAAAGAGCAATGGCAGAGGCAGGAATTTTTCGATTAATTCGAGGCCAGAGAGCGAGAATAGCCAGGGAAGCCAAGGAAAGAAGCGTGGTGGTATGATCGAGTGTTCGAAAGGCATGAAAGTAGATTTCCCATTTTTCAATAAAATCTCCGGGCAGGGCGGGCGTTTTTAATCCAAAGAAATCTTTGATTTGGGAGGAAAAAATAATGATGGCAATGCCTGAAGTAAAGCCCACGGTCAAAGGATAAGGAATAAATTTGATGATGCTTCCCAGTTGCAGGAGACCCATGAGAATGAGCATCACCCCTGCCATCAAACTACAAAGAATAAGCCCATCGATCCCATATTTCTCAACAATGCCGTAAACGATGACCACAAAGGCCCCTGTGGGGCCTCCAATCTGAACTCGGGATCCTCCTAAGGCTGAAATAATAAAACCTGCGAGGATAGCGGTTGTGAGCCCTCGCTCTGGGGTCACCCCTGAGGCAATAGCGAAGGCAATCGCCAGAGGAAGCGCAACAATGCCCACAATAAGACCCGCTGAAAGATCCCCCCAAAAAAGGGCAAGGGTATATTTTTTGAGAGTGGAGAAAAGCTTGGGCCTAAAAATGGTTTGTAGAGTTTTTTCCATGAAAGTCTTTCAAGCATTTAACGCTTGAGGGATCAATCTAAAATGATCATTTGAACACAGAGTGCCCTTATCTCAGTTACGCTAATAATCTTGTTCTATTTTGGATGAATTTGTGCTTGGTGTTTATGACACTCGTTTTTCTATTAAATCTGTAAAGAGGGCTACACATCTATGTCTTTCGAAGAATTATCCAAACAACTCAAATCCAAAAAAGAAAAAGTTCTCGAGATGGGAGGTGCTGAAGAAGTTTCCCGTCAACATGCGGCCGGTAAACTCAGTGTGCGCGAGCGCATCGACTTGCTTTTCGATAAAGGTACTTTTATCGAGATGGGGATTCTGGCTCATCATCAATCGACGCATCCGGACATGCAGGAACGCAGCACTCCTGCGGATGGCTGTGTGACAGGCTATGGGAAAATTGAAGGGCGATTGGTCGCTTGTGTAGCCTACGATTTTACAGTGATGGCAGGGTCGATTGGCTATGTGCAAGAACGCAAGGTAGATCGCTTGCGCGAACTGGCCCTGCGTGAGCGTATTCCTCTGGTTTGGCTTTTGGATTCTGCAGGCGCTCGCATTCAGGAATTAGCGGGTTCGCAGTTTGCAGAGAGTGGGAAGCTTTTTTACGATCAGGTGAAAATGAGTGGCTTTATTCCTCAAGTAGCGGCGATGATGGGCCCTTGCGCTGCGGGAACCGCTTATATCCCGGCCTTGGCCGATTTTGTGCCTATGGTGAAAGGTACAAGCTCTATGGCCTTGGCAGGGCCCCATTTGGTGAAGGCCGTGATTGGTGAAGAGGTGAGTGTCGAAGATTTGGGGGGCTCAAAAATACATTGTGAAGTGAGTGGCGTGGGGGATTTAGAAGTAGCGAACGACCAGGAGTGTATTCAGGTGATTCGTGACTATCTGGGTTTTTTTCCTCAACACTGCGGCGAAAAACCTCCTCTAAAAATTCATTCCACTTCAGACGATTTTTCTTTTTCCGAATATCAAGAAGAAGCTCCCAGCGATCAGGTAGATGCCTCTATCTTGCAGGTCGTCCCTGAAAATTCAAAACGTCCTTACGACATGCATGAAGTGATTCGTCGCTTGGTCGACCATGAAAAATTTTTGGAAATCAAACCCCAGTTTGCCAAAAATCTGATTGTAGGCTTGGGTCGTTTCTGCGGCAGACCCATGGGGATAGTCGCCAGCCAACCCTTGGTGTTAGCGGGTGTGCTGGATGTAGACTCCTCCGATAAAGGGGCACGATTTATTAATTTGTGCGATGCCTTCAATATCCCCCTGCTCTTTTTACAGGACGTGCCGGGTTTTATGGTGGGCTCCAAAGTAGAACGACAAGGCATCATCCGTCACGGCGCAAAAATGCTTTATGCGGTGTCGCTGGCCTCGGTGCCCAAGCTGACGGTGATTGTCCGCAAGGCCTATGGCGCGGGTTATTATGTGATGTGTGGCCGAGGCTATGAACCGGATGGCATTGTGGCCTGGCCTTCTGCCGAGATTTCCCTTATGGGGGCGGAAGGGGCCGTGAATATTCTTTTCCGAAAACAGATCAAAGAATCTGAAAATCCCGAACAGACCCGAAAAGAGCTGGTTGAAAAATATCAAAAAGAAATCAGCCTGGAAAAAGCCGCAGCCGGCGCCTATATCGACGACATTATTGATCCACGCGATACCAAAAAATGGATTTTAAGAACTCTGGAACTTGCACAAAATAAACAGATGCATTGGCCGAAGAAGAAGCATGGAGTGATGCCGGTATGAACAAAAAAACCATTATCACCTGCGCCCTCACGGGTGTATTGGCCAAAAAAGAGCAATGCTCTGCCATCCCTTATTCTCCTGTAGAAATTGCCGAAGAAGCGCGTCGTGCTTATGACGCTGGAGCCAGCGTGGTGCATATCCATGCACGCACACCCGAAGGAGCAGCCTCTTGGGAGCCGAACGTTTTTGGGGAGATTAAAGCGGAAATTCAAAGGCGTTGCCCCGTGATTCTCAATTTTTCTTCAGGGGGGATTGGTCTTCCCATTCAAGAAAGAACTCCGCATATTGTGCAGCACAAACCTGAGATTGCGGCCTTGAACATGGGATCGATGAATTACGCCATCTACAGTTCGAAGCAGAAAAAGTTTTATCACGATTTTGTTTTCGCCAACCCTTTTCGGGATATCCAATATTGTCTCGAACAGATTAATTTGGCGGGGGCCTTGCCAGAACTCGAATGCTTTGACTGCGGACATGTCGCTAACGCTCAACCCTTTATCGACATGGGCCTACTGAAAATGCCTGCCCATTTTTCTCTGATCTTGGGTGTGCTGGGAGGTATTTCCACTCGAGCTGGAAACCTGGCGGCCATGGCGGCCAATGTGCCTGAGGGCTCGCATTGGGAAGTGATTGGGATTGGGCGAGACCAATGGCGTCTTATTGAAGAGGCACTTGCCTTGGGCGGGGATATTCGTGTGGGCTTGGAAGATAATTTTTATTTGCCTTCAGGCGAGATGGCGACTTCCAATGCTGATTTGGTGAATGTGGCTGTAAAGAAAATTTTAGAGCGAGGGAGAAGTGTCGCGAGTTTGGAGGAGGCGAGGGGGATTTTGGGGTTGAGCTAATGAATCACCACCTCTCCCCCTAATTTCGTTTTCTTCAGTAAAAAAACCAAAGGGCACAAACAAAGAAAGGCCCATCCCAACACATAAAACACATCCAAAAAAGCCATAAGACTCGATTGCCGCATCAGCTCTTGATAAAAGAGCTGCTCGCCTGCTTTTTGAGACAGTAATCCCAAATGAGAATTTAAAAATTGCTGAATGCCATGGAGTTTTTCATTAAAAGCCAAGGAGTAAGGGCTCAGATTTTCCACTAATTGGCTTTGATGAAATTGCGCGCGTCTCGCCAGCAAAGTGGCTCCAAATGCTATTCCCATGCTGCCTCCTGTGTTGCGAAACAGGTTGATGATGCCGGTGGCGTTGTTTGATTTTTCTTTAGGTACGAAGGCAAAGGCCATCGCATTAATGGGAACAAAGAGAAAAGAAAGTCCTGCGGCTTGAATCATGCGGGAATGCACGGCAGTAGCAAAGTCGATGCTTAAATTATAATGCGCCATGTCCAGTAATCCCAAAGAGACTAAAACAAAACCCAGCAAGACCAGCCATCGTGCCTGCACTTTTGAAAGCAGGATTCCGACAACGGGCATCAGCAGCATGGTTAAAATTCCACCGGGGGAGATGACCATCCCCGCGAGGGTTGCAGTATAGCCCAACAGCACCTGTAGAAAATAGGGCAGCAAGACCGTGCTGGCGTACAGGACAAAGCCCAACATGAACATGAAAAAAGTGGAGATCATGAAATTACGCTCTTTGAGCAAACGTAAATCGACAATGGGTTCTTTTTGACGCAGCTCCCAGCTTACTGCGCTGGCTAATCCTACAATAGCAATGAGACTAAAAATAAGGATGCTGTGTGAATTGAACCAGTCCAGCCGTTCCCCCTTTTCGAGCACGTACTGAAGAGAACCCAGGCCGAGCGTGATGAGAATAAGGCCCCAATAATCCATTTTAAAATCTTTTATTTTAATGCGTCTTAAATACGGAGGATCCTCAATCATTTTTTGAGTGAGGAAGAGGGAAATAATTCCCACAGGGATATTAATCAAAAAAATCCAGCGCCAATTGAAGTTGTCTGTAATCAGACCACCCAAGGTGGGCCCGATGATAGGTGCGGTGACGACGGCCATGCCATAAATGGCCATGCCCATGCCCCGTTTTTCCTGAGGAAAGGTATCCACCAAAATCGCTTGTTCACTGGGCTGCAGGCCCCCTCCACCGATTCCCTGCAAAATACGAAAGAAAATCAGGGCAGTTAAATTGGGCGCCAGTCCGCAAAGCAGTGAGCTGAGGGTAAATAAAGTGACGGACATCATATAGAAGCGTTTTCTGCCGATGAGGGAAGAAAGCCATCCACTTAAGGGGAGCACGATGGCATTCGAAATGAGATAGGCGGTGAGCACCCAATTGCTTTCCTCAATGCTCGAAGATAAATTTCCCGCAATGTGTGGCAGCGAAACGTTCGCGATGCTGGTGTCCAAAATTTCCATGAAGGTGGCCAAGGTCACGCTCAGCGCGATCAGCAGGGGAGGGTATTTGGGTTTCCAGTTTTCCATCAGCGTATTTTTACCTTTGGAGTGACTGAAATCCCAGCCGCAAGTTTGTATTTCGACATATCCTGGTCGAATAATATTTTGACGGGAATCCGTTGCACAATCTTGATATAATTTCCGGTGGCGTTTTCCGGCGGAAACAAACTAAAACGGGCGCCGGTTCCTAATTGCATGCTTTCGATGTGACCTTCAAATTTTTGGCTGGGATACTGATCGATGTTAATCTCTACTTTTTGACCCACATGAAGATTTTTGAGTTGGGTTTCCTTAAAGTTGGCGAGCACCCACGGGTTCTGGGAATCCACGATGGCCATGAGCATCTGACCATTTTGAATGAACTGCCCGGGTTCTACATTTTTTCGCGAAACCTCTCCCGAATCGGGAGCAAAAATTTGAGTATAACTTTTTTGAAGCTCCAGCCCTTCCAGCTGCGCCTGTTTTTCTTTTAAGATGGCCTGGGCCGAGCTGATTTGCGCCTCGGCTACTTCCTTTTGCGCCTGGGCAGAAAGTTGCGAGGCCTGGATGGCATCGAAATCTTTTTTGGAAATTTCCTCTTGTTTGACGAGTACAGAAAAGCGGGAGAGATCTTTGTCATTTTTATCCAACAGGGCGAGCGCTGATTTTTTTTGGGCCTCCGCCAAGGTCAGATTGGCTTCTGCCTGTGTTTTGGCGGCTTTAACTTGATCTAAATTTTTATCGATATCCTGGGGATTCAGTTCAATTAATAAATCGTTTTTATGCACGCCCTGGTTGTCTTGAACCAGCACCGCTTTCACAAAGCCGGAAACCCGCGACACAATGGGATAAACCCGTGTCTCAATTTGGGCATTTTCTGTTTCTTCGTAGAGATAAGCCTCCCGCAATAAATGAAGGACGAATAAGGCGATTCCCAGGGTGATAAAAAAAAGAAGCAGGCGGATTTTGAAATTCTGCAACCCCGATTTTATTTTTTCTTCTTTTTCTTCATTCATTTTTTTCTCCGATAATCCAATCTTTAACATCCCCTAAAGCGCGATGAAATTCAATTTGCGAGAGGATTAATTCCGCCTGACGTGCCAAATAATTTTCCTGGGCACTCACAAAATTAGTTTGAGCCAGACTCAATTCCAAATTGGTTCCCAGGCCCGCAGAGTAGCGGTCACTGGCCATTTGTAGTTCTTTCTTGGATAAAATTTTGTTTTTTTCTGCCAATTCCAACTGCTGTTTTGTGTTGCTGTTATGCAAAACAGCCTGACGCACTTCCTGTTCGATTTGTTTTTCGAGCTGCTTTTTTTCAAGCAGCTGTTGTTGCAGTTGAGTCGAGGCCTGAGTGATTTTTGTCTGGATGAGGCCACCGCTAAAGATCGGTAGATTTAAATTCAGGGTGGCTTGGCGATTCCAATCTAATTGCTCCACTTGATCTCCATTGTATCCGCCGTGAAAATTGGCAGAGAGACTCGGAAAACGGCTGACTTTCTCGGCAGCGAGGAGTTGTTCCTTGGCTTTTATTTTTTCCTGCATTTCCAAAAGTTCCGGTCGTTTTTCGAAGGCCATGGCAATCGCAGTGGGTAAATCCAGTTTTTCTTCTTGAGGGGATAAAAGTAAAGTGAGGTTGAAATTATCAGAAAGTTCTATCTCCTGATTAAAATCTTCATTGAGCAGGGTTAAAAAACCCAGTTTGTTCTGCTGATAATTTTCTTCAAATTGCAGCTTGCGCTGATTTTGAAGCGACACCTGATATTGTGCACGATTGAGTTCCAGGGGCGTATTAACGCCCACCTTCAGTTGCGATTGATTCAACTTCTCGATGGCCTGAAATAATTTGAGGGTGGCAGCTGCTTCGCGAATCTGGGCTTCATTCATTTTTAACAAATAATAAAGTTTGGCCGCAGCGGCACTCAATTCATTTTCAGTTTTGAGCAGGCTGGTTTTGCTGGCCTGGGTGTTTTTCAAGCTGGCATAAAATCGAGCGATATTGCTGAAATTGATCAGTTGCACAGAAACATCCAGTCGTGCCTCATACACATCGAAAGGTCCCACCAGGGAAGGAAAGCCGGGGAGTTTAAGACCAAAGGTGCTGAGATTGTTGATTTGATTCGACTCACTCAAATTAAGCGCCGCCTGAGGGAAAAGTTGCGAACGCACTTGATTGGAAATGCTCTGGGCCTCTTTCACTCTCAGCTCAGCGGTCTGGCTTTGAAAAGATTGAGCCAGGCTTTTTTCGACGGCTTCCTTGAGGCTTAATTTTAATTTTGTTTTTTCTTGGGGGAAAACAAGTGTAGTGACACAGGATAAGAAGCACACAAACAAACTAATAAATAACATTTTCTTCATGGCAAGTATGATCAGTAATCAAAGCCTCTGCTTTTGAAAAGAGAAAAATGGGTTTGGATGTAAATTATTAAACTGGCCAGTTTATTTATTTGGGTAAATGGATCGTGAAGCTAGTTCCTTGCCCAAGCACGCTTTGCACTTCAATTTTGCCTTTGTGTTTTTGGACAATATCATAAGAGATGGAGAGCCCCAGCCCCGTTCCTTTGCCGACGTCTTTCGTCGTGAAAAAAGGGGTGAAGATCTGGGGAAGATGCTCGGGTTGAATTCCTTTTCCTGTATCCGAAATATGCACCAGAATCTCTTTTTCGTTTTCTTCCGATTTTATTTTTATTTCTCCCCATCCTGTGATGGCTTGAGCCGCGTTCACCAGCAGGTTCATAAAAACCTGATTGAGTTGCCCCGGATAACATTTTAGAGGGGAGAGGGGGCTGAGTTCTTTCAGCACTTTTGCCTTATATTTGATTTCATTCCAGACAATTTTGAGGGTCGATTCGATGCAATCGTTGACGTTGGCCTCTTTGAGTTCGCTTTCATCCACCCGTGCAAAACTTTTCAGGCTTTGAACAATTTCTTTTACCCGATCCGCACCTTCCAGCGATTCATTGACCAGGCTTTCCAGGTCCGAAGTAATAAAGTCCAAGTTTTCTTTTTCGTGGATGTGCTTCAATATTTCTAGCGTCGCGTTGAGTTTGTCGATATTTTGTTCCTGGTGAGCCTCCAGCGCTTGAGCCAGTTCTCGTAAAACAATTTTAAAAGTTTGGAGGTTGCCTTTTAAGAGGGAAATATTGGTCAGGATGTATCCGATGGGATTGTTGATTTCGTGGGCAACCCCTGCCGCGAGTTGGCCCAGGGCTGCCATCTTTTCGGACTGCACCAGCTGACTTTGCTGCTTTTTAAGATCTTCGTTGGCTTTTTCCAGGGCACGCTTGTTTTGTTTATATTCTTCCAGAATCTTGGGGAGTTCTTCTTTTGAGTCCATTCCTCATTCTAACCGAATTTCTGTGGGTGTAAAAGGAAAACCCCGAATCCATCTGAGGGGGCAGAGTGGACCCGGGGTTCGTTAGGGGGCGATAGGTAAACTTAGGAGGGTGTCTTCTTTTTCATCAAGAGGGCAACTTTTTCGATTAATTCTCCATTTTCAAAGGGCTTTACCAAGAAATCGTCAGCACCCGATTGTAGGGCCTCGTCGATTAATTTCTGGGGAGCTGCTGAGATCACCAGTATTTTCATAGATCGGGCCTCCTCACGACTTCGGATAAAATTCAAGGTTTCAATTCCACCGATACTAGGCATCATCAGGTCTAGAGTAATAACAGCAGGAGCATAAGTCCCCAGAAAAACACCTGCTTGAAAAGCGTCGGTCGCAATTTGAGTGTCATAACAACCCTCCTTTTTAAGGACTCGTTCGATGGCATGTGCCATTCGAATTTCATCATCTACAATCAATATCTTAGCCGAGTGGCCTTGAAGCTCTTCTGGAACCGGGATGTGATTCTTTTGAAGAAAATTCAGAAAATCTTCAAGCGTTACCCGGTTGTCCCCCCGGCCCGGAAGTTGATAGGCCTTGAGGTGTCCCTTTTCAATCCAGCGAATTACGGTTCTAAAATGTACCCCACAATGTTTCGCCACTTCACCCGTGGTCAGAGTCTTCTTCTCTAGCATTTCGTTTATTTCCTTCCTATGTCTACTATTATGACTTAAATGACAAATAGGTCAATACTGAAAATGCAAAATAAAGCTTTTCACCTACTTTTTTTTTGGTTACTGGACTGCGCTATGTGCAAAAAGATACTTTTTTTAACAGGGTTGGCTATTCTTGCTTTCTTGAATGCCTGTGCCTTCCCCAATAAACAGGTTCAAAGCTCTGCTTTAAAGCTTCCTACCAAAGAAGATGCCCTGAATTCTTTTGAAACCGAAATGGAGAATTCCAATCTAGTGCTCGATTCTCTTCAAGAGGGTTTCGCTTCTTGGTATGGCCCTGGTTTTTATGGCAGGCGTACTGCTTCTGGTGAGGTGTTTCGCAAGCAGGCATTTACTGCAGCTCACCGATCTCTCCCTTTTGGAACGCGACTGAAGGTAGTGAATGAAAATAATGGAAAAGAAGTGGAAGTAACCGTGAACGACAGAGGGCCCTTCATTAAAGGAAGAATTCTCGATCTCTCTTATGCCGCGGCTCGTGAACTGGGGATTTTAAAACCTGGGCATGCCCGAGTGAGTCTTTTCCCTTTACTTGCTAAAAAAGAAGGAGAAGACCGTGAACGCTAAGCTCATCGACGGAAAAGCCATTGCTGAAAAAGTGAAAAACGAAGTGGCCCTAGAAGTGCAACAATTAGAGGCCAAAGGTATTCAAGTAGGGCTTGCGGTAATCCTTGTTGGATCTAATGCTGCCAGCCAAATCTATGTGTGCAACAAAATCGCTGCTTGCAAAAAAGCAGGCATTCAAAGTTTTCATCATGAACTTTCTGAGAGTACTTCATCCGAAGAATTACTTTTGTGGATCGAAAATTTAAATCGCGACGAGCGCGTGCATGGCATCCTTCTGCAGCTCCCACTTCCCAAACATTTAAATGCCGATTATTTTTTAGAAGCGATTCATCCCAAAAAAGATGTCGATGGCCTGCATGCCCTCAGTCTAGGTCGCCTGGCCCAAGGCAAGGAAACCTTTGTTTCTTGCACCCCTGCGGGTGTGATGCGTCTGCTCCAAGAAATTCATTTTGATTGTAGCGGAAAGAAAGCCGTGGTGGTGGGGCGTTCAAATATCGTCGGTAAACCCATGGCCCTTTTGTTGTTACAGCAAAGTGCGACGGTGACTGTGGTGCACAGCAAGACAAAAAATATTGAAGAAGAAATTCGCTCGGCAGATTTAGTCGTTGCTGCGGTAGGGGTTCCCAAAATGGTAAAGGGTGATTGGATCAAAGCGGGGGCGGTGGTGATTGATGTGGGAATCAATAGAATGGAAAACGGCAAACTGTGTGGCGATGTCGACTTTGATTCCGCTGCTCAAAAAGCTTCTTACATCACTCCGGTGCCGGGTGGTGTGGGCCCAATGACGATTGCGATGTTGTTGAAGAATACGCTGCAGGCGGCTAAGACTGGGTTTTAGGCGGATTATTTAGCAACTTTTTCCCCTCCCTGCCGATAAGTCATGGGTATGGGAAATTCACCGCACACTCGGCCCCGCTTAGGTTCTCCACTCGGGCAATTCACGCAAGATTCTTCAGCTCAAGAGGGAGCTTTTAATACCCTTCCAAGCGAAGTAAGCACTGTCTTATCTCAAGATCCTGCAGACCGCGAAGCACTCCATCTCCTACAGAGCCATACAACCCTTCACAACCCTTCAGTTCCCGAGATTTATCTGTTCTGTTGCGCACTGCGGAGCGCCTGGCTCCCCAGCCCTTGCTTTTTGCGCGTTTGATGGGTGTTGGTGTTTTATTGGTTCACTCCCTCTCCTTACAAAGGAGAGGGGCAGGGGAGAGGTCTCAATTGGGCCAGGAATTGTTGGATTTGGGACGTGATCTGCTTTCCGCTTCTAAATCGGCTGTGGATTCGTGGTGCCTTTGTTTTCATCAAGGACTTTTTCACAGCAGCCCGGAAGAACAGAGAGAACAAGGACGAGCGCAAGCCCTCGAATATCTTTTAAGAACGGTGGATCAAGCCGATCATACTTTGGCAGAGCAGCATCTCGATGGAAGCCTGGGTCAACGCATTGGCCTGGCTGCAGTCGAGAATTCTTTGCGTAATGCGAGCATTCTCTTTGCGACGGGCACCAGCGACCGACTCTCCCTCCTCGCCAATTACGCCGCATCGGTAGTTTCCGGCTATGCACAATATCAACTGGCTCGCACACCACTCTCGATGCACAGCCTGCTGCTCTCCGCCGTCATCGGCCTGGTAAATGGCGCGACGCAATCTTGCGTCAATATCACTCATCAAATGGGGCAAATGAACGAACAACAATTGCATCAAAATCGAACGACACTGGTCTGGCAGGGAATTAAAGGGGCTCTCATTGGCGCAGGGTCTGGCTTTGCGGAATGTCTGGTAGGACAAATACTTCACGGTCTTCCCCTCACTCATCCTTTTGGAAAAATGATTTTATCCGCAGCTGCCTTCAGTTTGGGAGACGTAGAAGGAGAAAAAGTTTCGACGGATCTATTGGACTGGATTGGCGTCCGGCTTGGATTGGAAGAAACACAGCTGAATCAAGCCCGAGGGATCTATGGCTTTATTGAAAATGCCACGCAGGAAGTGGGTGGGGGATTCACTCATGGTCTCAGCCCTGTAGCCTTGCTGCATGTGGGAGGATTGGGGGTTGCAGCGGAGCAGGAGTTTCTTTCGAGTAGGTCGAAAAATTCAGTGGATGTAATTCAGCACGAAGTTTGTGTGGCTTCTGGTGTAAGTGTAGCCGCAAGAATTGCAACAAATTATGATGTGCTTCCCTTTGTAAATCAAATGAGTGCAGGCTTTCACCACGCTCTAGATGCCACCACTGCTTTTTCTGCCTATGCCTTGCATTGGGTGGAAAACTTATTTCAAGCTCCGCATATGGTGGAAGGTACAGCCCACAGTCCTCTTATCTTGGCTGGCATGTTAC
Source organism: Deltaproteobacteria bacterium (assembly GCA_015233135.1). Classification (NCBI taxonomy): domain Bacteria; kingdom Pseudomonadati; phylum Myxococcota; class Myxococcia; species Deltaproteobacteria bacterium. The sequence continues at coordinate 71,699 of JADFYH010000006.1, read as the reverse complement.
AGCCCGGAGTAGATCTTAAAACCTTTTCTTTGGCCACGGGCACTTTGATGCTGGGGGGAATTTTTTCGAGGATGGCTGCTTGGATAACAAGTAAGAGGTCAAAAAAGGCAGCTCCGCCGGATCATTCATCTCATGAAGGTGCCACAGTAAAGATTGATGCGGCTACTCCTCAAACAGTTTCATTGATTGGTACGGATACTGCTTCTGTAGAAAGCCAACGCGTTCAAAAGCATATTGAATATTTAAGAAGTCTAAAACCCCTTGTGGATCAATATGGTTCCTATGCTGCAGTGTTGGGTGGAGAGAGCGCTTATTCTTGTGAAGGAGCTTTTCAGCTCGATACTCAATTCTTACTGGATGAGGGATTTGCCTTGGGCCGACGTCCATTACGCAAAGGCCAACGCTTACGTGTCAATGTTGGGAGTTTATGGGAGACGGGTTGTGACTGGGCCTCCGTAGAAAATGCAAGATATTACAAATTTTATCTTTCTCTCGATTTGTCGAGTTCCGAACAACTAAGAGAAGCTCAGAGTTTTCTGCGAGAATTGCTGATCGAGTGTAAAAAACAAAAACTTTCCCTGAGAACCAAGGCTCTTGATCATGTGTATGACAGTTGTAATTTATACACCTACCATCGGGAGGCCATGGCGGCAATTATACAGCGCCTTTATAAAAAATATCCTCGCGTTTGGAAATCGACCGAGCATTTTTTTCAAGGACCACTGGAAGGAGTAAACCCACAACATATGGGTTATGTCGAAGAATCTGGGATTGGATCTGCCCTCCGTGCTTCAGGAGCTGTGGACAGTAGCCATAGCGGAAGAATGGCAAGGCTGGGCGCTTATCTTGATCAAGAACTGGCCAAGGGTCGAATTTTAGACGAACAACTTTTTCGTGAAGCCGCTCAATCGGCAAAACAGAAACCGGATGAGCCTTGGTTGATAGATGTGGGCCGCCACCAAACTTAAACCAGATAGCGACGGAGGGGGTGGTAGTGATTTGCTTCCGTTTAATTTAAAACTAATTGACATAATAGGGGGCATAACTTTATGTCCACTTTATGTATAGAACTACACTCGTCCTTCCTGAAACTTTAAAACGAAGAGTGCTACAAGAGTCCTCTCGTGAGAAAATTTCTTTTTCGGAAATGGTCCGAAAAGCTTTGGAAAAATATCTTTTATCCAAACACCATTCAGCCCAAGAAGACTCCTTCTTTTCCAATAAAATTCTTTTGGAAGATGAAGGCCCAAAAGATGTTTCCCGCTTTCATGATCGTTACTTAAGCGAATCCTTCCTTAAGAAGAACTCCAAGAAAAAACAAAAATGAAGCATGACCTCTTTATTGATACCGGGGCTTTTTATTCAAAATATGTAGTGAGAGACGACTTGCATGTTCAAAGCCTGGAACTTTGGAAGCAGGTTCAGAAAGATCGTTACACTTGTGTTACCAGTAATTTTGTTTTATGTGAGTTGATCACACTTTTAGTTTACCGGTTTGGCACTCTTAAAGCCTTAAGGGTGGCGCGTGAAATTTATTCAACAGCGGCTATTCGGATTATTTCCATTAGCTCCAGTCTTGAACTTCTAGCTTTAAACTGGCTTGAAAAATACTTGGATCAAGATTTCTCCATGACAGATGCAACTTCTTTTGCCTTGCTTAAGGATCAGAAAATTTCCAAAGTTTTTAGTTTTGATGAAGATTTTGATATCGCTGGGTTTGAGAGGCTTGGGTATCAAAAAAAAATAAGACCTCCCACTCCAACTTGATCAACAAAGCCAAACGCCAAACCTTGGAAGCTTTTTTAGAAAAAGGAATTTGGAAAATTGGGGTAAAAAGTAAAAAATGATTATAACCCCTCAATAAACTTCCCCAACCTCCTTATCCCCTCCCGAATATTCGCGATCGAATTTGCATAAGAAATTCGAATGTAGCCTTCTCCATGTCTTCCAAAATCAATTCCAGGGGTAATGCCTACTTTGGCTTTTTTCAAACAGTCAAAGGCAAATTTATAAGAATCTTGGGTGTACTTTTTTACATTGATAAAAATATAGAAGGCGCCTTGAGGGATGTGGGTGGGGGAAAGTCCAATTTTGGCGAGTTCTTCCAGGGCCACTTGTCGGCGAGCCCTAAAAATCTCTCTCATTTTAAGTTGATCTTTTTGCCCCTCTTTTAAAGCAGCTAGGCCGGCGAGTTGGATGAAAGAGCTGACCGAGATGTATAAATTCTGACTCATGCGAGCAATGGCCTTGCAGAGCTTTTTGGGAGCGATGAGATAGCCCAAACGAAATCCTGTCATTGAATAAGATTTAGAAAATCCATTTAAAACGAAGGCTTGGTCTGTAAATTCTAAGGCAGATCTTTCTACTCCCTCGTAGACCAGGCCTTGATAAATTTCATCCGAAATCAAATAAGGTCCTAAATTGGCTAAGGCCTCGTAGGTTTTTGCGGGCAGAAGGTAGCCTGTGGGATTTCCTGGGGAAGTCACTAAAATCCCTTTGGTTTTTTTAGTGATCTTTTTTTTCAATTCATCGGGGTCATATTGAAACTGATTTTTTTCATAAACCGGCAGAAACTTGGCTTTGCCCTCTAAAAAGTTAATAAAGTTGGGGTAACAGGGATAACAGGGGTCTGAAACGATGATCTCCTCCTTGTTATCGAGGATGGAGGCAAAGGCCAGTAGAAATGCTGGAGAGCTCCCGGAAGTGACAAATACCTGGTCGGGGTGCACCTTCACGTGATGTTTTTTATGATAAAACTCGCAGACGGCCTCGCGAAATTCAATTAGGCCTTGCGAATGCGTGTACTTGGTAAAATCTCTTCTGATGGCCTCAATGGCCGCTTGTTTGACTACCTTAGGGGCGGGTAAGTCGGGTTCGCCAATGGAAAGGGAGATGACATCTTCTCCTGCTTTTTCCATTTCCTGACTTTTTTCCAGAACCTCCATTGCAATAAATGATTTTATTTGCCGCGATCTTTTAGAGTCTTTTTCCATAAAATTTATTAATTTCAAACAGTTATGCTTTTTTCATGTTTATTTTATATTTATTTAAATAACGATTTTTCAGTATTTTTAGCAACGTTTTTTCAAATCTGCCGATAAACAAATTATAAGCCTTCCTGTGACACAAGGCGTTGCTCTCTTTGAAAAATTGTGCTATGGAGGACGGCCTCATAAAAAAGGACGGGGAGTGTGAGCAAACAATTAATCCGTATTTAACACTTAAACCTCTAAGGAGAATGAAATGGCCAAAGGAGTTTTAAAAGTAGAAAGAAAAGAAAAGCTTCCTTTTAAAGTGGGAGATATGGCTGTTTACCCTGCTCATGGCGTAGGTGAAGTAAAAAGCATTGAGAATCGCGAGATTTTGGGTAGCAGACAAACCTTTTATGTCCTTCAGATTTTAGACAGTGGCATGAAAATCATGGTCCCCACCAATAACGTAAACGCTGTGGGTCTTCGTGAAATCATTTCAGAGGCCGAAGTGGATGATGTGTATACCATCCTTCGGGAACGAAATGTAAAGATTGATACCCAGACCTGGAATCGTCGTTACCGGGAATATATGGATAAGATTAAAACCGGTTCGGTGTACGAAATTGCTGAAGTGGTTCGCGATCTTTCCATCTTGCGTTTTGATAAAGAGCTTTCTTTCGGTGAAAGAAAGATGTTGGATACAGCAAAATCGTTACTGATGAAAGAACTGTCCATCTGCACCGAAAAAGATGAAGACGATATTGAAGAAGAAATTAACGAAATCTTCAAATCGTTGTAATTTGAATTGAATGTCTGCTTAAAATCCCCTTTAGTTAACTCTGAAGGGGATTTTTTTATGAAAACATCAGCAGTCTTAGTTGCTGGCGGAAGGGGAGTTCGCGCGGGCTTTGAACTTCCCAAACAATTTTTAACACTCTGTAACAAACCTATTCTTTGTTATTCCCTAGATCTTTTTGAAGCCTGTACCCTTGTTCATGAAGTTATTCTGGTACTCCCTCAGGATTATATTTCTTATTTTCAAGATCAAATTGCTTCTCGTTTTTTCTACTCCAAGCTAAAATCGGTCGTCGCAGGGGGCGAAAACCGCCAGGAATCCACTCAGGCAGGAATGAAGAAAATTGGCGACGACATCAATCTTGTTTGTGTGCACGATGCGGCGCGACCTCTTTTGAAAATGAGCTTGTTGGAACAAGTGATTCAACTTGCAGCTCAAAAAAAAGCCGCGCTGCTTGCAGCCCCTGCCAGCGATACCATTAAAGAGGTGGATGATCAAAAAGCGATTGTCAAAACTCATGCGCGAGAAAAAATTTATTTGGCCCAAACGCCTCAGGTTTTTGAAATCCATTTGTTAAGAAAGGCCTTTGAAAAAGCAAAAGTTGAAAATTTTTTAGGCACCGACGAGGCCAGTTTGGTAGAAGCTATGGGCGAAGAAGTTTTTATCGTCGAATCAACGCCGCTCAATTTAAAAGTGACGCAGCCCCAGGATTTTAAAATTGCAGAAATTTTACTACAAGAAACAGGAGTAAACTAAAATGCGAATTGGATTTGGTTATGATGTGCATTCCCTGGTAGAAGGTCGAAAACTCATTTTGGGCGGAGTGGAAATTCCTTTTGAAAAAGGGCTCAAAGGGCATTCGGATGCTGATGCCTTGCTGCATGCCATCGGTGATGCCCTGCTTGGCGCTTTGGCCTTGGGAGATTTGGGAAAACATTTTCCAGATACGGATCCGCAATACAAAGGTATTTCCAGTCTGAAACTTTTGGAGCACATTTATAAACTGGTTTCTGACAAAGGATACGAGTTGGGAAATTTAGATGCAGTGATTATTGCGGAGCAGCCCAAAATGTTTCCGCATATTCCCCAGATGATAGAAAACATTGTGCGTGTCCTTCAGGTGCTTCCTTCACAAATTTCGGTAAAGGCTACTCGAGAAGAAGGTTTGGGTTTTACCGGTGCGGGCGAAGGCATGGCCGCAAAAGCAGTGGTGCTGCTGATGAAAAAAGCCATTGTTGAAAAAGATGCCGCCTTGGCTTGGAAGATGAATGCGGCGAGGTCGATTTAATATTCCCCCTCTTAAGCTAAGAGGGGGTTAGGGGGCGTTATGGCAAGTGGATGCAATTGAATCCATAACCCCTCCTGACCTCCCCTTAGCTTAAGGGGAGGGATCAAGTAAATGTCACTCAAACTCTACAACACCCTCACCTCTCAAAAAGAAGAATTCATTCCTCTTCAACCCAAAAAAATCCGCATGTATGTGTGTGGAGTGACGGTTTACGATAAATGCCATTTGGGCCATGCCCGCGCCAATGTGGCCTTTGATGTGATCTATCGTTATTTGAAGCACCGTTTTCCAGATCATCAAATCGAGTTTGTGCGAAATTTTACGGATGTGGATGATAAAATTATCCAGCGTTCCAATGAACAAAAAATTCCCTGGCAAGAACTGACCGAAAAATACATCGCTGAATTTCATAACGACATGCGAGCCTTGGGCAATGGGAGTCCCACGCTTGAACCCAAGGCGACCGAGCACATTCCCCAAATGCTTCAACTGATTCAAAAACTCATCGATAAGGGAATTGCCTATACTGCAGACGGGGATGTGTTTTACCGGGTAAAAAACTTTAAAGATTATGGAAAGCTTTCCGGGAAAAACATCGAAGACCTGGAATCCGGGGCGCGGGTGGATATTCGGGAGGCCAAGGAAAATCCACTGGATTTTGTTTTATGGAAGGCCGCAAAACCGGATGAGCCCTCCTGGGATTCGCCCTGGGGGAAAGGCCGCCCGGGTTGGCATATCGAATGTTCGGCGATGGGGATGAAATATTTGGGAGAGAGTTTTGATATCCATGGCGGCGGGCGGGATCTGATTTTTCCTCATCATGAAAATGAAATTGCCCAATCGGAAGGGGCCACCGGAAAACATTTTGTGAAATATTGGTTGCACAATGGTTTTGTGAATATCAATGCCGAGAAGATGAGCAAGTCGCTGGGAAATTTTTTTAGTATCCAAGACATTTTGAAACAGTACGATTGGGAAGTGGTTCGGGCTTTCTTGCTTTCGGTGCACTATCGTTCTCCGATTGATTTTTCAGATCAAAATTTACACGACATGGGCGAGGCGCTGGAGCGCTATTATACGACGATAAAAAGAGTGAGGGAGTTTTTGAATGGCCCCTCTCCCGAAAACCCTGCGGCTTTTCCTCACCCCTCAAGGGGGGAGGGAGTTGATCTTCCTTCTCCCATGGCGGGAGAGGGTGAAAACACTTTGAGCAACATTCTCTCTTCCTTCCAGCAAGCCATGGATGATGATTTTAACACCGCTGCTGTATTTGGACTCCTTTTTGAATCGGTTCGAGAAGTGAATAAAATGCTCGATCAAATCCAGGTGGGGGCGCGGCAAGCAGCGCCCCTACAAGAATTTCTTTCCAATTTAGAGAAAATTTCATCGGTGCTGGGATGCTTTCAGCCCGATGCAGCGGCCTTTTTTTCACGCACACAAACTCGTGCAGTCAAAGATCAAAATTTGGATGAATCCAAAATCCTTCAGCTGATTGAAGAACGTAAGCAGGCTCGTCTCTCCAAAAACTGGAAGCGTTCGGACGAAATTCGAAATGAACTGGCGCAAATGAATATAGTCTTAAAAGATAAACCGGATGGGAGTGTGGAGTGGAGTGTGAAGGGTTAGTTCCATGGGAAATTTTAAACTTGTCTCCGATTTTAAACCCTGCGGCGATCAACCCCAAGCCATTGAAAAACTTTCTCAGGGTATTCTCCAAGGTAGAAAACATCAGACTTTGCTGGGAGTGACCGGTTCGGGTAAAACCTTTACTATGGCCCAGGTGATCGCGCGTGTGCAAAAGCCCGCTCTGGTGATGGCCCCCAATAAAACCTTGGCAGCCCAGTTGTATTCGGAATTCAAAGATTTGTTTCCCGAAAATGCGGTGGAATATTTTGTGAGTTATTACGATTATTATCAGCCCGAGGCTTATGTCCCCTCTCGCGATTTATTCATCGAAAAAGATTCGGCCATCAACGAAGAAATCGACAAACTGCGCCACTCCGCGACTCGTTCCTTGCTGGAGAGAAACGATGTCATCATCGTCGCTTCGGTGTCTTGCATTTATGGTTTAGGTTCGCCGGAGGCCTATAAGGGATTGCACGTCGAAATAGAAAAGGGTCAATCCATCGACCGAAATGTCATCCTCAAAGATTTGGTGAAGATTCAATATCAACGGGGCGATTACGATTTTCATCGTGGCACTTTTCGAGTGCGGGGAGATGTGATTGAAATTTTTCCGGCCCATGAAGAAGAAAAGGCCATTCGCATCGAATTCTTTGGGGATGAAGTGGAACGGATTCTGGAGATGGATCCCCTGCGAGGCGAGATTTTACACGATTTAGCCAGGATTGCCATTTATCCGGCCAGCCATTACGTCACCGAAGACTATCGCATGAAAAACTCAATTCTCACGATTCGTGCCGAGTTAAAACAGCGGATGGAAGAGTATCACCATCAAAATAAATATCTGGAACAGCAACGCATTGAGCAACGTACGAATTACGATTTGGAACTGATGGAAGAAATTGGTTTTTGCAAGGGGATTGAAAATTATTCACGGCATCTTACTGGAAGGGCTGCCGGTGAGCCTCCGCCAACCTTGATTGATTATTTTCCAAAAGATTTTCTGATGATTTTAGACGAGTCGCATCTGACTATTCCTCAGGTGCGCGGCATGTATAATGGAGATCAGGCACGAAAGAAAAATCTGGTGGATTATGGGTTTCGTCTGCCTTCAGCCTTGGACAATCGCCCTCTTAAATTTGAAGAGTTCGAAAAGTTGATGCATCAGGTGGTGTATGTCTCGGCGACCCCGGCGGAGTATGAGCTGCAACATTCAGAAGGTGAGATTGTCGAACAGGTGATACGGCCTACGGGTTTGTTGGATCCCCTCGTCGAAGTGCGGCCAGCGAATATGCAGGTGGATGATCTGCTGGAAGAAATTCGAATTCGCGTAGGCAAAAATGAGCGTGTGCTGATTACGACGCTGACCAAGCGCATGTCGGAAGACCTCACGAAATATTATTCAGAAATTGGTGTGCGTGTCCGCTATCTGCACTCGAAAGTAGAAACCCTCGAGCGCATGGCCCTGCTGCGCAATTTGCGCAGAGGCGAATACGATGTGTTGGTGGGAATCAATTTGCTGCGAGAAGGTCTGGATTTACCCGAAGTCTCTCTAGTGGCGGTTTTGGATGCGGATAAAGAAGGCTTTTTAAGATCGGCTCGCTCACTGATTCAAACCTTTGGAAGGGCCGCGCGAAATGCTTCGGGTCAAGTAATTTTATATGCCGATCATCTTACCGATTCGATGAAACAAGCCATGGGTGAGACCTCGCGTCGACGTACGATTCAAGAGGAGTACAACAAGGCCCATGGGATTACGCCCACCACCATTCAAAAGAAGATTGCCGATCTCATCCAAAGTGTGCCCGAACAGGATTATGTGACGGTGTCTCTAGAAGAAGAAAATACAATTCTAAAACTGAAGCCTGAGCAAATCGAAAAGAGAATTCAAAAACTGAAAAAACAAATGCAGCAAGCCGCCAAGGATATGGAGTTCGAAGAAGCGGCACGATTGCGTGATGAGATTAAAAAATTGCAGATGCAGGAATTGAGTTTTGGGGTGAATCCTTAAAGACAAATTGCCACTGCAATAGCATATTGTTCACTATGACTGATGGATATTTTAATTTGCTGTATACCGCGTTCGATTCGGCGTTGTTCGAGTTTTCCGTGTAGAATACAGAGCGGGGTTTTTACTGCGGAAGGGATGATTTCCACTTCAGAAAGGTCTTGTCCAAAACCCCTGACAATAGCCTCATGAGGTTTAAAGCTCGACATGGCCTTTAAAACCGCTTCTTTCGCGCACCAGCGGCCTAAAAGGCTTTGCTGGGGATGATGGGTGGTTTGACAATATTCGATTTCTTGAGGGCTGAAATTTGCCTTTAAAAAATCTTGATTTTGAAGACGATCTTTCCACCCTTCCAAAATTTCTACGTCTACTCCAATTCCAAACGAAGTTCCGCTGAGTGCTAGACTTGAATTATAAAGCAGTTTTTCTAAATCGGATTTCATAAAACGAGAAGCATAGGGGATCAGCCAGAGGCTAATTCCTCTGGCTGAAGTCCATTTATTTTTTTAAGCAGAGACAGGAGCAGCAGCATCCGCGGCTTTTGCGGCCTTTTTACGTCGTGCTTCCTCTGTATCATCCGAATGATAAATCCAGCATTTAAACTTTTCACTCCATCTTGCCCTTGCGGAAGGATCGGTGAAAACTCGATCCCGATCTTCAGGAAGATAGGGAGGAGCAGACTTAAAGTTAATTAAATTTTGTCTTCCGAGCAGAGTGTTCATGTTAAATTGATGAGCTGCGTTGAGGCGTTTATTTCTATCTTGAGAATATCGATCAAAAACAGGTCGTTCCAGAGAGGCAAAGAGATATTCCGGGTTAATGAGTAATACTTCTCCGCCGGCCTGGCCGAAGCCAAAGCTCTTGAGTAGGCCTGCTTTAAGCGATCGACCATGATTGACGCTGCTATCCAGGAAGACCAGGTTTTCATTTTTACGCAGGGCAGGGTCCACGTTATCCAGGTTTTGATTTCCTGGGACAATGCCTGTCTGCATGGCTTGCAAGGCACCATTGGCCATAAAGGCAGCGGCAGCGCCTTTAGGATGTCCGGTAAGCCATTTTTGCCAGATGGTGAGCAAGGGATTTCCAGTGCTTCTTTCCAGATGAAGTTGTTGTTTATCGTTGACCTGGCTTTCGTTGTAATCGTTTGCGTTGGTGGAGGTTCCATGGAACGACGCAAATTCGATGTCATCGGGGGTAAGTCCCCAAACCGCCAAAGCGCCTCTCAAGGGAGAGATATAATGTTTCCAGGCTTCTGCTTTTACCTCATCACTGAATCTGCCTTCATTATTGTTGATGAGTTGTTCAATGGCTGCGTTGTGCGTTCGCCAGAAACCCTGACCATACTTTTGATGCACCATACTGATATCGGCTTGTGTGTCGATGGCGATTCTTGCCGATTCTCCCCAGATAAAGGCCTGGGCTGCACTTTCACCAGCACTTGCTCTTAGTTCAGTGGCAGTGCGGTTCATTTTATCGATTTGCCTGCGTTCACTGGCTCTAATCTTGTTCACTCGGCTTTGCACCTCACGACGCCGAGTATTAAAATCGAGTAAATCATTTTCTCGCCAAGCGCTTTTTATTTCTTGAGCGGAAGTCAAAATTCCCTGGCCCGGTGCAGGGACAGAAGAGCCCTGACCATCCATCGCGGTATGAGTGAGAGCCACAATGCCGTAAATAGGAAGTCCCATGAGAATGGCCATATCAGCAGACATCAAAATTTGGACACCGGCACCTTGAGACTCGAGGAAGCCTGCCCGGGTATCGGTAGCTGGGCGACAATGTTCAGCGGGTACGCGCCCTGCGGCAATATCTTCTTCAGAATTGTTGGTGGCTTGCATGTTTGCAAACTCGTAAGAACCTTCTTCACCAAAATCATCCGCACCGCCCACCATGACGATTTTTGCTTTGCCTTGTTCAATCAGTCCTGCACCGGCTTCAATGGAAGCCGCGGCTGTGGCACAAGCTCCCACGGGGGTAATGACGGGGCCAGAGGCCGAGAGCAGCATCATATTTACCCAGGCGGGGATGACGTTGATTAATTGTTCCTGAAGGATATTGCTTTGGACCTGAGCTTCCAACAAACGCTCTCTGAAACTCAAACGAATACTGTTCATTCCACCCATTCCTCCTCCAATGGTGTTTCCCAATTTGGAGTTGTGAATGTATTGATAGAATTCGTAAGGATCAGTGACACCCGCAGAAATCAACGCCTCTGCGGTAGAGATGAGGGTATAGAGGGTAGTGGGATCCACTTTTTTGGCGAAGTCTTCTGGAATCCCGTAACGAGTAGGATCAAATCCCGTGGGAATTTGTCCGGCAACAAAGCGGTTGAACTTCATGGCCCTTGCCACACGGATCACCGCCCCTGCTTTTAGAGTGACAAACCAGGTCCCGTTTCTTTGTTGTTTAATGGCTTTGTCTTTTCCATGCTGAAGAATAAAATTATCGGCTTCCGCTTCGTTGGCTACCTCAATATTGTTTAAATCCTCGGTCAGGGCTACTTCGCGGAGGAACATCTTTTTACTGGGATCATAACCATGCACCAGTTCGGGTTCCACGATGCGTATGCCCGAATGTTCCAATATTTCCTTTTCATATTTTGCTTTCACTTCATGAGCCGCCACGGGGGCTTTGGTCTTGATGTCGATCCAGCCGGCGTAGTTTTGCATCTTTCCTTCAATTTCCAGGGGGCCATTGTGGTACTTGATTTTGCCGATGATCCAGGCCATCTCAATGCAGCCTTCCATTGAAAATTCACCGGTACTTTCCATCTCCCAACGCGTACGCGCATTCCCCCAAGGGCTCACTTCGCCAAATCCTACTGCGACGGTTACTTTAGAAAGGTCGTGCATGCCTTGCAGACGTTTCAATTCTTGCAGTCTTTCCAGAGAAGGCAGGGCCGGGAAGCCAAAGTTAAAGTTGGCTTTGGCACTACTTTCGCGGGCTTTTGTCTCCGTGCGTCCCAGGGCTTCGAGTTCGCGTGCATTTTCTTTGAAGAGGGCTTCTTTTAGAGTTTTTCTCTCCAAAATTTCTTTGCCTAAACTCCGATTCAAGTTTGCCAATTCTGGAATTTCTTCAAAGCCGCCATTTAAGTTCAGTAACAGGGCACGTTTTTGGGCTTCGCGAATCATGCGAGGATGTAACAAGGCCAACAGATTGAAGGCCATTTCGCGAGGACTGAAAGTCCTCACACCACGTTTTTCCATTTCTTCGGCGACGGCATTATTTTCTCTCATGAGGCGTGTGCGCGTCCAACCAATGATGGCACCCGATATACTCAAATAATTGCTGTGATCTTCGGACCCGATTTTCTTCAAGAGCGATCTTAATCCCAACTTGGATTCGGCATACAAACCATCGCCACCAAATTCTCCATCATTGGGAGATAAAGGCACCACCACATGTGCAGGGCGGTTGAGGATATTTTTCTCCACCTTTTTATTTCGAACGGCGCCAATCAATCGCAAGGTATTGGTGAGCATGATGCGGTGGGAGAGTTCCGATTTGTTATCCAAATTGGAAATCTTTTTGCCGCGTTCTTCCATGGCCGCAAAGGGGATGATGAAATCGATATCCATACCCAACCCTTTAGCGCGGCCTTCTTTGGCGTCTGTAGGGCTGTAGATGTAATCGACCAGGCCATTCACGTCGGCGACAGAGCCTTGATTGAAGGGAAGAACAATGAGTTCTCCTTCCAATGCGCCAAAATTTTTGTAAATGCGGCGGTAGAAATCAGTCCGTTCTTTGCTAAAGGTAGAGGTAGTGCAGATGACGGTGGCACCGGCTCGTAGCAGGTCTTCTATCATGGCCAGCCCAATAGAATCGGGGCCTGCACCGGTGACCAAAGCCACTTTACCTTTTAACGAAAGCCCATTCTTGGCCATGTCATGCAAGGTTTCAAAGTAGGCTTGGGTTTGTTCCAGGTTCGTTTCTTTAGGAGAATCAATTTCTACGGCTCTCAGATAGGCGACCGATTTTTTACCGTTCAGGCTGCCGCTGATCTCCCGTACTGCATTAAGAGCTGAGTTTAATAATCTTCGAACATCCAGGTCTTGTGTTAAAGCATCTCTAAAGCCTTTAACTAGTTTTTTCTGTGTTCTTAGGAAGCCTTGCAGCAAAGTTCGTTTATTCTCATCATTTTCACGAGTGACTTCTACCTGGCCTCCTCGTTCCATTTCGTTCACATAATCGACGCCCGTTTTAATTCCTTCGCGAGCAACCTCTTTAAACTCCATGCTGCCATCTTCTTTAAAGGTGGTGCGAGGAGCTTTGGAGCCTTCCAGCATTTGTGTGCGGGGTGAGGTTTTGGTGTCGAGGCGGGTTTGGATTTTTGCCGCCATATCGGCAAAGAATTCAGCCACCTCTTTGCGTTTGGCTTTTTGGGCGGTTTCTGCATGGAAGTTGATTTGCTTGAGCAATTCGGGTGTTGCCCGATTGAGCAGATGAAATGCCTTTTCAAAGATTGCATCGTCTTCGAGGGTCAGGCGACGATTCATCAGATCGTGGAATAAAATGAGGGCGTCTTGTCTTCCCCAGGCCCAAGCAGCATTATAATTTCTGAATTTCTTGCCTGAGAATACTCCGCGAATGCCATCCAGATATTCCTGGCCATGTTCTTTGCGGATGGCGTCCAGTTCTTTCTCAAGATCGTTTCGCAACTGTCTTTCCATTTGTATGGCTTTTTCCGCAGCCTGTGGATCTTCTCCCAAAAAGTGAAGGTGGGCCGCCATCATTTCTTTAATGTGGGCTTCTCCTCTGGCTTTGTATTCGTTCAGTACCGCCTCATCCACGGCGTTTCCACCCTCGCCGCCGGCTTGTACCAAATCTTTAGGTTTCACGAGTTCGATTTTTTGAGCAGTAGCATATTCTTGAACCACTCTATCAATCCAAACCTTAGCGGCCGTTTCATCTTCAAAACGTTTTTCTGGGGCAGAGACCAGAGCGAAAATCAATACCCCTTCGCTGCGGCCTTCTCCTAAGGCCCACTCACTTTTCAGATACTCACGCAGTTTCGAAACACTGAAACCACCGGGTAATTTGGAGGCCACATTTTGGGTAAGCAATTCATTTACCTTGGGGCCAATCTTTTTGTAGTTCGTGACCATCGTCGCCAGATCACTAAACTTCACACTTCCCTTACCGGCAAAGTTGACTCCTCCAAATTCATTTTTGGCGTTGGTGACGAGTTCATTGGCTGGGGCAGAATCTCCTGCGGCCACTTCTTCAATGGTCGCATCGTCTTTGATGTCAGCGAATTTCTTTTTGAAGGCAACCATCGTGAGGAGCTTCAAGGCATCTAAGGCGCGAGGGGCTGCATCTTCCGGGGCCTTGTATCCACTGCTGACCACTTTTTTCTCAGTTGCCGCTGCGGCAGGGGCAGGGGATGTGGCAGTGGGAGTAGTTTCGGAAGAAACACTCGCTTCTTCTTTTTCTTCTTTTGGTTTTTCAGATTCGATGAATTGCAGGATGAGATCTTCTGATAAAATCGGTCCCACATTTTCTCGTTGGTAATCAGCTATTTTTTCGTCTGTGACAAAACCAATCTCTCTTCCTTCTCTAAAGGCATTTTTGTAGATTGCTTTACGGGTATTTTCGAGAAAGCCTTTTAAAGTAGGCTGATGGCCAATTTCCAGCATACGTTCTACACCGTTTTTAAAGAGATGATCCATCGTCTCAATAAATCGGACAGGCGAGGCAAACTGATAAGACAAGAGTTCGATGACTAAAATGCTGCAGAGTTCTTCGGCTTGGTAATTCTCCCAATTTGATAAGACTTCTTTTAGAAGAGGAGAGTCTGCATAATTTTTTACAATGTCTTCGATGTAGCTTCTTTCCAGAGAGAAAACTTTACCGTTCAAATTGGGAATATATTTTCCCACCAGAAGAGCAGGATTGATTCTCTTGGGGAAGCGTTCTTGAAGCACTTTACGGAAGACCTCCACTCCACCGCGCAAGGCCAAAGAATGGAAGGGAATATCCACCGTTAAGCCGGTCCAGAATTTTCCTTCTACCTTGATTTCTTCGGTCTTGAAATATCCGTCTTCCAGCTTGGCTTGTTCTTCCAAGGCAAAATCTAAAGACGCATCCAGCAGGCCAATCAAGGCTTCGGTGAGGAATGCTTTTTGATCCGCTGGTTTTTGAAGACGCTCAGGAATTTCCAGCTTGTGTAACTTCTCACACAAATATTCAAAGGCCTTTAAGGTAGTTCTATCTCCCGCTAATACATACTGTGCATCCTGGATATTATAATTTACAGCTTCGAGTAAAGGTTCCACTCCCTTAAATTGCTCCTGTTTGGAGATAGGATATCTCCCTGCAACAAAGCGTTCTCTGGCCTTGCCTTGAAGCGCGCCTAAGATGGCTGTGAGATCTTTTTCTGAAAAACCTTTGCGTAAATTAAAGGGATTGAGAGCCACCATGCAATAAGGGGAACGGCCTTTCGCATCGCGAGGTACCGCATTTTGCATGGTGAGACCGCGCAAGAAGGTGGTCTCGGCAATGGCTTCCAAAGAAAGAATGCCGCTATCGGAAGTGCCAGTTTCTAAGAAGCGCGCATAATTTTCACCTAATACGGCTGCTAACGCACCATATTCGCCCAAGCTATGACCGGCGACAAAGGCATTTCTATTTACCAAGCCGCGAGAACGCCGATATTCGAAGAGGGCCTTTTCATGGATGAGAATAATGGCCTGAGTGAACTGGGTCGAGTTGATAAGCCCCTCAGGATGTTGGAATACATAGTAATCGGTTTCGTCTGTGATGCCAGGAATATGTTTTTTGTAAAACTCACGAATTTTACGACCTTGTTCGGTGTTGAAATTGACACGCACTTGTTTTGGATTTTCCTTTGCAATCTGCAGCAGTGAAAAACCAAAATTCGTTTGGAAATGCTTGTCGGCCCGGTTCCAAATGGCCTTGGCCACAGGAGATTTGTTATAAAGTTCTGGCACGACTTGAGGGATGGCGGCCGCATTGCCTTGTCCGGTAAAGCCTATGAATTCCAAAGGAGGCTCTACAAGACCTCGACCTTTCAATACCAATTTACCCTGTTGATTGCGGGTCTCTATTTCGACAATCTGCAATCCATCTTTCATCCCGATGTGTTTCAGCTGACTGAATAAGCGATCCCCGGATTCTACCATGCCGACAAAGGTAGCGGTGTAGCTTTTGACGCGTTTTGCATCTCCGTTTGCTGCGTAATGCTCTAAAACACGACGTCCATTCGCAGAGGTGAAGAGACCGTGCGTGATGGTAGAAGGAAGTTTGGCATATTGAGCCATTAAAGGATCCACGTGAATTGGATTTAAATCCCGTGAGGCCTGGGCATATAAAATATTGTCTGCTGGAACGGTCATCTCATCCAAACCATGCTTTTTGTCCGTTTGAATAAGATTGTAGCCTCCATTTTCAAAGAGTACTTCAGGAATTTCCAGAGAGTGCCCGTGGGCTAATAAGTAGGATTGAACTGCATTCTCTTTCACATCCTTATCGTCAAATTTAACACGCCCTACAATGCGATCTCCCAGACGAATCACTCCCTGGGCGTTTGTGGTGGCAAGAGCGCCTTTGTTGTCTTTAAAGCGAGATTCCATTCTTAAATCAAATACCAAACGGTCTTCCAGTTTAGGTCTGTAGCCTTCTTCCCAGTGTATCCATTTTTTTGAAGTCAAAATTTCAACATCGGTACTTTTGTTGAGCTGCACTTCTCTTGTTAACTTTTTATTGCTGAAGGTGTTTTCAAAATCGGTAAAGCGATCGCGAATGAGGAAACTGGAATTGAGCGGAAGTTCTTTTTCGCCTCCGTTGACTCGCAACATTCCTTCGACGGTGATATCTTTTCCTGCTTCGTTATTCATCACCTGGGAAATGCCAAAGTCGACTTCAATTTCGTCACCTTCTTTCAAGGTATCGAGTTTCACAAATTCATTCCACTGATGCACCAGATGGAAGATGTTGCCATTAATTTCAGGAGGGAACAGTGTTTTGATCATCGATTCCCAGGCCGCCAAAATTATGATGTCGGGTGCACCCACCAAGTTGGCCCCTTTACCCCAATCAAAAAATTGTTCATTGCGATTACGAATGGCCAAATTGAATAATTTGATTTGATCTCGGGTGAGGGTGATCTTGTGCTTAAATCGAGAGTTGACCGATAAATCCCGAATACTGTCATCAAACCAGAGTTGGGCATAAAAATCTTTGATGCGCTGATTGAGATCGGGCATGTCTTCGTGCAAGGGAGCAAAACCGTGTTTGGGATTGTAACGATATTCCAGGTTTAAAGCGATGACACGCGAAGCCTTTTCTTGGGTGCTGGGTCGAACGTGATTTCGGGTAACCAGAATTTTTTCACCCTCGAGTCTCAGTACGACCGAAGGATTTTTATTTTCTGGATTGATGACTAAATCGGAAGGATCAAAAAGCTCCAGTGAAGTGACTTTTCCGGCCTCATTGCGATGAATACGTAAAGTTTGGCCTGCGCGAGGTTTAAAGAAGAGAGGAATTTTATTTTCTGTTCTTCCTTTTCCTCTCACGGCTTGAGGGCTCATTAAAGCGGCGCGAATCCAGCTGGCTTCAGTGCCTGCCAAATATTGGATCCAGTCTTGAACTTGTGGTAATTTTTCAATATCGCCCGGAATGCGGATTTCTGTCATTCGGGTATCCGTCTGTTCAACAATGGTAATGCCCTTCAATTGTTTGGAAGGATCTATTCGTCGAATAGGTGGACCACCCAGGTATTCTACTTCAGGGATTTCATTATCCGACTTATAATTTTTGTTTAACTCATCAATCATGCCTTGATGGATATCTCCAAAAATTTTGGCAATGGGTTCTACGTCTGTTGAATAGCGAGCAGCAACGGGTCCGTGGAGAACAAAGGCCCTGTCCGCAAGGCTTGCAGCACTTTCGCCTTCTTGGCCATGGATCAAACTGAGATCTTCCGAATATTCCAGAGAATCACTTTTTAACCATCTTTTTAAATTCTTATCGATCACGGGAACAAAATTGACGGGCTTGCCGGGCTCCATACAAATTTTTAGAAACTCATTTACATCCGAAGAATCGAGAACACTTTCTCTGGCTGAAGAATATTTTTCAAAGAAAGATCTCAAAAATGCACGGGGATCTTTTTCCAAATCTTCAGGGCGTTGAAGTTGGGTAAGGAATGCCTTTTTTCGATCTTTGGCAAACTTAGCCTCGATGTGCCAAAGCCAGGAAGCCAAGCGGTTGCGGTAAGTGACATCAATCCAACCTGGTCTTCTGGCCCCTGCTCGGTCGTTGAACATAATGGCAATCATTCGACTTGCCACTTCTTCAAAGTTCATTTGATCTAGATCAACCGTCTCTCCCCTGGCATTTCTTCCGAAGTAGGGACGTTGAAAATCGGCATTAATGCGGGCGATAATTTTGGCTTTATCTCTCAAGATGGCTTCTTCTCTTAATTTGTCATTTGCCGCAGGGTCTGGTTTTTCGCCTGCTTTGACAGGGGCTTTTAATCTGAAATAATCTCTGTCAAAATCTTTCAGCATGCGTGCGCCTCGTGTAGCAAGCGCATGAATCTCAGCATCGGAGCCTTCTATTGGAGTTTGAACACTCACTACTCCTCCGGTGGGCTTTTTATAAGTTTCTGTCCATTTTGATTCATCCACTCCCTGAGCGGCAATGATGGCAGCCTTTACTTCAGGGGCTGTGGTGGATTCTTCTGCCACCATTGTGCGCGAACCTAACAGCACGGCATCAAAGGGCATCGCGGCAAAGCCCACTTCTTCACTCCAGCGACCACTCATCAAATGCATAGCGGATTTTGCATCTCCCACGCCTGAACCCCCTACTAAAATCAGGTTATCGCATTCCCTGATTTTTGCGTAGGTCTCCAAAATAGGTTCGTACTTATCTTCAAAGCTATGATGTCCGCCGCCTAAACCACCGGTCCATTGCATCATGATTTGCATGTCGGGGTTGGCTTTGGCGATTTCTATGATCTTGAGAATGTGATCGGTTCTACCGGGTTTGAAGGAAATATGTTGAATGCCCGCCTCACGCAGTGCCTTGATAATTTTAGTGCCTTCTTCGAGTGAGGGCACACCTGCACCAATCGCAAGACCCTCAATGGGCGCACCTTCTCTAGCTACGACTTGCACCAGGGGATAATGCAGACCCCAAAGATAAGGATCGATCAAAAGGGTATTGAGCGTAAAGGCCGAACCTTCTTCCTCTAGATTTTCTACGATTTTTCCCAGACGTTCACGGAAGATTTTTTCGGTAGGTTGTCCACCGCCTGCCCACTCAATATGGTAACCTGAATTGACTGCAGCCGACATGTAGCCCACAGGGGCTGTGGTAGGGGTTTTGCCGCCATCGACTATAGGAGGACGTCCAACAAAACGTGTAAACTTACTGGAGATGGTTTTGGAACCATCCGGCAAACGAACTAGAGTGGGCGAATATTCTTTTTTCCAGTTTGCTTCAAAGGGCACATTGCTGGGGTCGTGATCTACCAAATGCGTATAATCGAGCATCAACGCTGCATCACGAGACTTTAAGGCTGCGGCAGCAATTACTTTAACTCCTGAGCCTTGTTTGTTACGCGCGCTTACATTGGCAATGCCGTCTCCAGGCCCGAAGCAAAGGATGTGTGAAACGCCATTCTCGGCAGTAGCTTCCTGGGTGGCTTCATCCCACCACATCACTGGCTCAATGCTTTGCATGTTTACATAATCTTGAGTCAGATTTTTTGACTGTTGTAAGTTGCTACCATCGGCTGTCGAATAAGTGGGTGTCGCTAATCCTGCTGGATCAAAACTAATCCCCAGTCTTTCCAGATGAACCGAAAGCATTTCAGCCGCTTTTGCCATGGAGTCTGGCGTGTGGAAAGGAGCGGCTACAGGGAATGCGACCAAAGTGAATTCCAGTTTACGCTGATCAAAAGGAATGAGACTTTGATCAATGGCTCCTTCTGCTTTTACAAATTTTTCTTTCAGTAAACGTTCACGTAAAAGGAAGATACTTTCGGGGTGACCAGAAACTACGTTATTGCGAGGAGAATTTCGAAGAGAGATGTGACAAAGTCGGTCGAGTTTTCCTTGCTCTCTCATTTCTTGATTAAAGTTTTCTACAAGAGCAGCTAAAGTTTTTTTCTCTTCAGCACTTCCTTCTTTGATTTTCAAAGCGCCTAACATGGCGGTGGGTTCATTTTGCTTGGTAGCAATCGAATGTTTCACCATGTCATAGGGCAGATCCCGTTCGGGGAAGGATTCAGCCATGCTGATGCCCTGCCATAAAAGATAGCGGGCATTCTTGATGGTATTTTCAATAAACTCTTCGTAGGTCGCAGAGCGGGCCAATACGTCCGCAGCCATTATCCCTTGGCTGTGACCGGTAACGCCTTTGACCAATTTTCTGAATTCAGCGGGGCTTTCAAAACCTTGGTCTCTCATGAAAGACAACAAGTTCGCCATTTGAGTCAAAAAGATGAGGGGTTGGCTGACCGCAGAACTACTCAAGTAACTCTCTTGCACTTTCTTTTTGCCGCTGAGCCAAGCTTTTAAATCAAAGCCTTCTAAAAACAAGCCAGAAGCTTGTGCTTCTGCTGAACGTACATCTTCTGCCAAAACTGTTCCTGCTCTCTCTAAGAGGGTACCTACCTCACGTTGGCGAGCATCGTGGGTGTATTGTAATTCTTTGAAATACGCATTGGCTTGTCCGCCGAATTGAACAAAAAGACCTGCTTCACCTTTTTCGGTTTTTAAAATTAAAGCTCCTTTTTTACGAATGGGGGCTTTAATAATTTCTTTGGCAATAAGTTCATTTTCAACTTGTTTGAAATGGGTGATGATTTCTGCCTGACGATCCAAACCTCGCGTGGCGACGTAGATATCGATGCTATTATTTTTGAGATAATCTTTTACGATATGTTTATAAGTATCTTCCAAGACACTGAGTTTGTCGCTGTTACTGAAGTTGTCGTTAATGGGGAGATTGTGTGCGGCAATGAGAAATTCACTGGCTGATTCAAATCGCGTTTTGCCAGACTTAGTAAAAACATTTCTTACTTCTACGGCCGCAGGCCAGTTTCTAACAGGAATTCCAAAAGCTTTGCCTCCTGCTTTAATTTCAACAAAGTGAACTCCAAAACTACTGCGTGGAGCTTCATCCTTTCCACCCTCTGGCTGTCCCCCATTATTTCCGCCCGACCCCTTAGAATCCCCTTGGGATGGAGTCACTGTGGGTGTTCCTTCCTCAGTGTTTGTTGAGGCACGAGGTCGATCGGCATGCAAAGACAACACTTGGCCTGCAGCGGCTTGTCGGAGAACTCCTGGATTCGCAGCACCGTCGGTTCCAGTGGCTTGCAGCACTTGAGTGTTGGGTTCAAGAGGAGTAATACGGCCATCGTCGTTTGCGGCAGCGATACGAGAACGTGCGACGGTGAGTGGGTTGTTGGGTATGTCGGATGGATCTTGAATTAAATTTGGGTTGCCATCGTCTGTATCATTCTCGCGAAGGCGTGATGCTTCTCTTTGTTCAACACTGTTTTCGTCCTGTGAAGGCGTTTCTACAGCGCTGTCATCTCGAACCTTAGTGAGAGATCCAGTGGGCGTTTCAACTGTATTTCCCAGCTCTCCAGTTTCACTTGAGAGGACAGCGGGTCCCACAGTCACTTGCAAATTCTGTCCTTCACCATGTTCTTGCAAACGCACTTCACGTCTCTCAATGGCTTCTGCCAGATCGTGCAAATTAGTTTCAAGAGTGGAATTGTCTAAAGGAGAAATTCGGGCCAGCACTTCATGCATGAAGGAAAGTCTTGCTCCTTGCTTCATGGGGCCGAATTGTTTTTCCTGAGCTAGATAGAGTTTTCTTAAATTTTGAGCGACGACAGAAAGAGAATTTTGGCCTTCGTTCATCAAGAAATTGGGAAGCAGGTGTTGCAAAAGTTGAGCGCGCTCTAAAATATTTCCTTCGAAGGCAGCGGCGCTGAGAAAGGTGTGGAGGGTTTCTCGAGCCGCTACTAAATTTGTGTGTAGATCTGCAAAATTCACGTTGCGTAAACTGAACACTTGTTCCAACTGCTGTTGCATCCAACGCGTGCTTTGTTCACTCCTGGCAAATTCAGGGTTGGTCCATTCCGCACAACGCTCACGCAATTCTTCTAAAAATTCACGACCCCTTTCAGCAAATTGCGATGCCAGTTCATCGGGCGACAAATGGCGTTCCATGGCATAACGGAGCAACACGCCTTCGAACCCTTGAGCACCATTTAAAGTTTTCACTTGGCGCACCAAGTCTTCGACGGAATGCCCTTCAGAAGCATATTGTAATCCCAAAGCAATGAGGCGGGCGCGGGCCAAGTCCTGATCTAAATGTCCGCGAGTTCCGGGTTGCTGAGTAGAAGGGTCAATCCGATAATATTGGCGCATCACTGCGTCTAAGCCTTCCCAACCTGGATCAGCAGCACTACGGTATGAAACGGAGTTGTTGTTTCCGGCTCGTCCTCGAACCAGTTCTCTTACTCGTCTGGTTACTTCTTGGGTAGAAAGCTGCGCAGGAATATCCAAAGCTTGAGGGTTGCTGACCCATCCTGGAACCGTGCCTCTTTCAAAAGCAATCAAAGGCTGAACCATACTGAGTGCAGCTTCGCTGTCTGGTTCATAACCCATGGCCTGAAAAGCGGCGGAGAATTCAGGAACGCGTTTTAGGACCGCCGAATGTTGTTCGGTGTGGGTGAGATAAGTATTCATCGGGGCAATGACATGAAAACTCTTGCCGCCCCAATGCATTTTTTGTTGCTCCCACGCTTTGCTCACTACACCCAGTCTCCAATTGGCTTCTTCTTCGTGGGGGCGTAGTCCTAAAAATTCGTTGGTGAGATCCCCTGCGTAGAAGCTCCCTAAATCTCCCAACAGATAATTGGTGCTTCCCAAAAGCACATTTGTAGAAGCGAGGGTGGCTCGCTTAAACCAGAGGGGCGTGGCAAAATGATCGAGGGCGCGCAGCATTCCCAAACGGCTATAGCCTGTGGCTCCGCGAACAATGACACCTGCCCCGTGACAGCTGACAAAAGTGGTGAACATGCTGGCCCATTCTCTAAACAAACTTTTAGCACTGGTGTTTTCTGCAAAACGCGCCAGGGCGCCCGCATGACGATGACTGGAGAAGAAACTTTCATAAGCAGCAAAAGCTCCCCCAACGCCGGCATTCATTCCGGTGAATACAGCGGCTTCTGCAATATTTCGAACGACGAAAGATCCTCTCAAGCAAACTCGAGAAAGCCAAAGCGCTTCGGTACTCACGGCTCCCAAACGAGCGACACCGAAAGGAAGTAAAAACATGCCGTAGGTTTTAAAGGCCGCTTCAAAAGTTTTAGGATGAATAAATTCTTCTACGGTGCTGAAGAGACGATTGAGTTGTTCTACTTCAGGAAGTTCGGTTAAAAAACTTTGAGCCGCAGCAGCGGTTTCAGCATGGCTTTGCAGGCTTCTTGCAATTTGAGTGGCCGCTTGGGTGTAGCCAAAACGGTGAGCCGCAAGGCTAGTGCAAAGGCCAAGGCTATGGGTGTTGAATTGAGCTTGAGAAGTATTGATGCCGCCATTGAGATGAATAAAACGTAAGGCGAGTTCTCCTGGGGTATTGGCGTTGTCTATCGTAGAAGGTCTTCCATTCCAGGCGCCGAGTAAGCTGTTCCAAGCCCCATCGCCTTCTGAAAAAGCCATCAGGCGATCTTGTAGGGGCGGGGTTCTCCCGCCCATTCCTGGATTATCAAATTGAGGGCGGGAGACCCCCGCCCCTACGAAGAACCTTTGCATGTTCGAGAATCTCTCGGCAGCGCGAGGAGAATCTTGCAACACAAAACGAAGCGCGGCTTCCACATTGTCAAAGCGGCCGCTGGCGATGCTTGTCTGTATTTCTTCCAAGAAGGTCTCCATTTCGTGACCTAGTGTGGAACCATTGATATCCGGATTTTCCATCAGTTGCTGATTCATCCAGTTTGAAAGCAAGGCGCGCAACACTTGGGTAGAGGCAGCTCCGCGGGCGATTAATAAACTTTGTTCCGTTTGCGAGAGTAGCGCTTGTGCCAAATGATTATCGGGTCGATGCGTCAGCAGTCTCACTAGGCTTCCGCGGGCAGATTCCATTCCCTGTGCTTCATTTTCACCTTCTAAGCCCAAATGCCCCAGGGCAGGAACAATTTCAGCCAGCTCACGAATTTCGCGGGCGGCTTCGGCTGAAACGCGCGAATTGTTGTCTAACCTGTTTGCCAAAACAGGAATGCGATTCAAGGCCGCTCGAGCTTCTTGTCGAAGACCGGCTTGTTGGTACAGGCCTGCTACTTCGCGGGCAAAGCGGGCGGAACGCAAAGGATCATTTTGGGCATCCACAAAATTTTGAAGCGCTTCGCCTATTTGCAGGGCCTGATTTTTTAGATGGTTTGAAGAAAAATGACTCAGTGCTTGATGAAGTGCGTTAAATTGATTTGCATTCAAGTGAGAAGGAATTTGAAACACACCGTTGTGAGTGTAGCGTGCAATTTGTTGCTGAGCCTTGAAAGAGCCCACTAAAAATTCATCCAATTTTTCGACCGTGAGTCGGGCAGCCCATTCGGCGCCTTGCTCCCCATTCAAACATTCGTTCAAGTTTGTGAGACAGGCTTCCTGCAAGGCTTCGGTGTTTCTGCTGCTGTGAGTTGAGAGTTGAGTTTGAACACTCGCATCTTGTAAGCGCGATAAGGCCAAAGTTCGAAAGGTCTCTTGCAAGCCTGCTTGTAGAGGGGTGCGTGAAGCTTCTGGCAAATGTCGTACCGCAATGGCCAAGGCTTGAGTGTAGAGAAAACGATCGTGCAAAGAGAGCTCGGTGTTTTGTAAGGCCTGAGACAAGGCCTGAATGTGAATGAGCTGTTCGTGCTCCAAATTGTGTTCGAGCTGAGCCCGTTGCTGTTGAATTTCTTCAGGTCGAATATGATTGCGAGCCCAGCCCGCCAAACGAAGTGCATTGTCGCGAATAAGATTTAGCTTCCATCCTTGTTCCGCCGTTGCCTGAGGGCTTTCTTCTAGCGTCAGGCTATCGGTTTGAGCCAGTTGATGGGTAATCACGCGTTCGCGACTGGCCGAAAGCGTTCGGTCAATTTCAACGGCTGCATAGGCGAGTGAAGCGGCTTCTGTCCCCTGTGCGCGTTCCAGGGCCTGAGAAATACGTTCTTGCAAACCCAAAAGGTTAGCAAAAACTCTTTCGGAAAGTTCCGCAGGAATTGGGGCATTCTCAGAAATCAGATGGGCTAACACCAGTTCTTTTCCTTGGGTGACAAGCTCTGCAGCGGGATGTTCCAAAATATCCTGAATCAAAGTTTCTGCACTACTGCTTGCTTGAGTTAAAACGGGGCTGTTTGAACCATGCAAACGCTGTATAATGGCGTATTGCAAGTCGAGTTTGTTCTGACGATTTTCTCCCACGCTTTCATTCAGCAAGTTTACTACTTGTTCCAGAGAGGCTTCATCTTGCAGCGTGGCGGCATCTGCCAAAGCGCCCAGTAAAATGCGTTGTTTGTTTTCAGGGTCTGCATTTTGCGCTGCACGGAGTTGTTCTTGAATCTCATGCAAGGCACTATGAAATTGATCTAGGCCTTCGCTAGAAAGCAGGTGACGTAGATTGCGTTGATTATGCTGGGTGATGGCTGCCACTAAACGTCCCGCCGATTCTGCATGTTCGGATCCAGCCGCAAAAGCCGCTGCACTTGCCTGTATTTGTGTGTAGATTTGCGCAAAAAACTCGACGCGTTGATTTCCCGTGTAGGACCAGACGCCCGAATGCGCAGAAACCAAATCCTTTAAACTCAAAAGTTGTTGGGTGATTTCTCCCAATTGATCGGTGCGAACCGTATGGCTGAGCTCAGAAGTCTGCAGCAGATTTGATCTTAGGCTCAAAGCTTCCAGCAGATGATTGGCTCTTTCCCTGGCTTCGCTGTCGTTATTTAATTCATGATGATCCTGGCTTTGGGCACTGGCGCTCTTGAGCAAGGCATCGGATATTTGTACCAGCAGGGCTGCGTTTGCCAGATGAGTTCCATTGCTGCTGGCGTTTTGTAATTCACTTCGAAGTGAGGTGGCAATTTCACCCAAACGCGTTTCCAGGGCCTGAAGTTGAGCTTCAATTTCATGGGTGTTTAGCTGACTGGCAGATCCTTGCGCATGGGCATAATGAAGTACGGCGCGGTAAAGGTGTTCCAGCTTGAGCAGCTCTTCTGCCTGGCCTTGCGCGGAAGGCTGTGCCAAAAGGGCATGGGCCTCTTGAGTTCCGCGTTCGAGTAGCCTGGCCGCATCCGAAAGTTCTCTTGAATTAAAATGTTCGAATTGAAAGGCCAGGCTGTTAAAATCCGCTGCCTCCAAACTGGGAGTGGGAGAGTCGATGCCAGAAACTGGGCTAGAAACTGGATTTTGGACGACGGAAGTGACAGGAAGACGACTGAGAATGGTCATAGAGCTCCTCTAAAATGGTAGTGGAAAAAAGGCACAAATTTTTATGAATCACACTCTCTTCGGAGCTTTGCTGAAAAAGTTGCTAAGAATTTTTATTTTTTCTTAAAAAAATTAAAAATTGTTTAAAAATAGTGGCTTAGTGGAGCAAATATTTTTTTAATGGGGATGGGGTGGAATGTTTCAGAGATTCCAAGCCGGAAAATTATAGATGTTTTTTTCAATTTCAAAGGGGGCCGCTTGTTGGGTGATTAAAATTCCATAAC
This sequence comes from Deltaproteobacteria bacterium, assembly GCA_015233135.1. Taxonomy (NCBI): domain Bacteria; kingdom Pseudomonadati; phylum Myxococcota; class Myxococcia; species Deltaproteobacteria bacterium. Next base: position 45,284 of record JADFYH010000006.1, on the reverse strand, counting down.
GAATGCTGGAATCCATCTCCATGAGTTGTCGTAATCCTTTGCAATCGTTTGAATTGATTTTAGAGGTGGTTTTTATTTCGATGGCAATTTTTTCGGAGGCATTCGTGACTATCAAATCGACCTCAAACCCGGTTTTAGTACGAAAATAGGAGAGTTTCCAAGGAAGAGAATGATATTCAATTTGTTTAAAAAATTCGCCCAACACAAAGCTTTCAAACACTTGCCCAAAACGATTGCTTTGGGGAGGTTCTTCTTGTCTGTAGCCTGCAATAAATGAAGCCAAGCCTGTATCAGTAAAATAAACCTTGGGACTTTTGCTGACCTGAACACGAAACGATTTGCTGTAAGTGGGAAGTAAGCGACACACAAAGGTGTCTTCTAAAATACCGTAATAATTTTTGACGGTGTGGGGGCTAATGCCCAACACGGAAGCTTTGGCATTGTGGTTGATAATTTGGCTATTCTCGTGGGCTGCCAAGTTAAGAAATTGTTCAAATAAACCGATATCCGTTACCAAATTTTCTCGTCGGATTTCGTTTTCAAGATAAGTGGCCTGGTAAGATTGAAGCAGTTCCATCGCATCTGCTTGGGTGTCCATCAGATAGGCTTCGGGAAGCAAGGTTTGGGTCAAAGCCCTTGAGAGCGTTGAAGAATAATGGCGTGGTTTTTCAAAATTAAGTTTTTTTTGCAGATTTTTTGAATCGAAAATAAAAGGGATGGCACTTTCGTTGTCTGTGATCTCTTGCCAGGAAAGCGGCCAGAGTGTTTTGGCTAAAATTCTTCCAGCCAAAGTTTCGGCTTTCTGACGTTTGAGGGGTCGTGCCGAGGAACCCCAGATCCAGAATTTTATCTTTCCCTTGTGGCTTTGATACAGGCCCTGCAAGGCCTGGAACAGGTCTGGAATTTTTTGAATCTCATCAATAAATACAGGTAAGGGGAGGCTGCTTTTTTTAAGTTTTTCTTCGATTTCCAACACCCATTGTTCAGGGTGGCGGTCGTATTTTCGGAGTTGTACCAAATCGTACAGCGGGTAGTAGACCGCATGGGGATATTTCTTTAGAAACAGTTCCATCAGTGTGGTTTTGCCGGTTTGTCGGAGCCCGCTGATGTGAATAATCTGGGGTTTTTCTGAAACTTGATGGAGCCACTGTTCTAATTGTCTTGCAATCATTATGCAAATATAGCTGCTAAATTTGCAGTGTCAATGCAAAGTTAGAATGTTAAAAAAAATATCCTCCGCAAAAAGAATATGGTCAAAATATTTTTGGAGTGAAGGAGAAGTTTTGATTTTTTTTCCTGAGACAAGAATTTTTTGTATTCCGTAAGAGGGATATTCTTTCGAAATGACGCTTATTTTTTTTTCAAAGTCTTCTATGATTTTTTTGGCATTCAGTTGACCCACATATTTCATTTCGCAAAGAGTGAGGACTTTATCCATTCTTTCAAACAAGAGATCGATTTGAGTTCCTTTTTTATTTTCGGAACCTCGTCCAAACCAGGAGCCATATGTATAATCGATGCCTCCAAATTGAAGATGAGTGGCGATGTATTCGGCGTGTTTAATACAAAGACGCTCGAATGCATATCCTTGCCATTGTGAGTAGGCTTGTCCTGCAATTAAAGAGGTCATGGTCATTTTCCCGGCGAGGATGGCTTTGGCGTTGGGTAAAATGAATTGATAATAAAAATGAAGGTATTCGTCATCCAATCGGTATCTTACAATTTTAGACTTTAACCCTTTGTGAATCGGACTCTCTCTTTTGATAAAACCTGCGAGTTCAAGATCTAAAAGCTTTTCACTCAAAGCGCCTCCCGTCTTTATCTCACAAGCTTTTGCAAGGTCTTCGCTGGTATTTGTTTTTTGAGAAAGAGACAAAAGAATTTTTTCGTAGAGGGGATTGTCCGAAAAATGACTAATGAAAAGACGACCATACTCCTGAAAAAAATAACCCTGAGCTTTGAGGGCATATTCATTTAAATTTTGCATCAAACTCATCTTGGGGTTCAATTCTTCAAGATATTGAGGGATGCCTCCGAAGATCATGTTGATTTGAAGGATTTCCTCCGGTTTTCGCTTTGTAGTGGAAGCCTGGGCATCCAGAAGTTTTTGGCAATCTGCCAGCGACAGAGGTTTTAAATTAATTTCAGTATCCACGCGACCATACAAGGCCTTCGATTTTAGCACTTTTTTGACCATGAAGGAGGAAATGGACCCGCAAAGGATGAAGCGAAGATGCCTATTTTTTTTGAAATGGTTGTCCCAATAAGACTTGAACAGAGAAACAAAACCCGTTCCCATCTCTGCCAGCCACTGAAACTCGTCGAAGAAAACCTCCAGCTTTTTATCTTTCAGTTCTTGAGCAAAAATCTCTAGTACTTCATCCCAATTCCGGTAAATATTTTCTTTGAGCTGTGGTTTTTGAGTATAAGTGGCAAGTCGGGAAATAAAATTCTGGATTTGTTTTTTAGTGGATTCCCCTTCCAGACCTTCAAATTTCCAAAAAACCTGGTTTCGGTAGGCGTATTCGATGAGTGCTGTTTTCCCCACACGGCGACGACCATAGACGACTATCAGTTGAGCATGGTTTCTCCAATTTTTCTCGTGAAGAAGAGTGATCTCTCTTTGTCTTCCCAGAAATTGAGTTTCTTGTCTTTTTGTCTTAATATCCATATCCGCTGAAAATACATAGATTGTAGCGGATACGCAATATTAAAACACCCTATCCGCTGATTTTTTAATTTTTTTAGCGGATATGAGTCAACTCATTCCCACGGTCTCCGTGAGAATGAGAGTGAGTTTTCCCTTTACCTCTTTCCTCCGTCGCATTACGCCTATCCCATGCAGCTCCAGGAAAAAATTCGTGAATTTTCCACTTCACCCGGTGTTTATCTGATGAAAAACACCAAGGGGGAGGTCTTGTATGTGGGCAAGGCCAAGAATCTGCGGGCCCGGGTGCTTTCTTATTTTCGCTCAGAAGGGGAGGGGGATGGGCGTTATCAGATTCGTTTCTTAATGAAAAAAGTGAGCCAAATTGAAGCGATACTTACTCAAAATGAAAAAGAAGCTTTACTGCTAGAAAACACCCTCATTAAAAAGCACAAGCCACGCTACAACGTCTTTTTGAAAGACGACAAAAGTTATCCCTCCCTCAAAATTACCGTGAATCATGATTTCCCGCGCCTCTTTGCCACCCGTAACGTGGTGAAAGATGGGGCCCTGTATTATGGCCCTTACACCTCTGCCTTTCGCCTGTATGAAATTTTGAATTTTATCCAAAATAATTTCAGGTTGCGGACCTGCAGCGATCACGATTTTGCCAATCGCTCGCGGCCCTGCCTGCAATATCAGATCAAACGCTGTGATGCGCCTTGCGTGGCTTATGTCAGCAAAGAAATTTATGCGGAGACGGTCAAAGAGATTCGTTTGTTTTTGGAGGGACGAAATCAGGAGTTGGAGCACTTGCTGGAAAAACGGATGAACGAGGCTGCCGAAAAACTCGACTATGAATCTGCGGCTTACTATCGAGATCTGATTCATTCGGTAAAAGATCTTCTGGAAAAACAGCAGGTACTGAAGCACGAGGGTACCTCGATGGATGTCTGGGGCCTTGCCAAGTCTGCCGAAAAAATGGTGTTGGTCTTGCTACAGGTGCGTCACGGAAGTCTGATGGATAAAAAAGAATGGGTGCAAGCCACTTCGATTTTTCAGGAAGACGAAGAGAGTTTTTCCAGTTTTTTGTTCCAATATTACAAAGAACCCGCCTGGATTTGCCCGGAAATCTTATTGCCTTTCACCTTTTCAAATCAGCAGGCCTTGTCTGAACTTTTGAGCGAGATGAAACAGGCCAAAGTACTGCTGCAAGTGCCCGAGCGGGGAGATAAAAAAGCCAGGCTGGCCTTGGCCGATCAAAATGCCAAAGAAAAATTAAAGCAGGTTTTGGGTGAGCAGGAAAACAGAAAAGAAATCTTGGAAAAATTGAAGCGGCTATTGAACCTCAAAAACTTGCCTCGCCGCATGGAATGTTACGACATTTCCAACTTGGGTGCCGATGCGGCCGTGGGTTCCTGTGTGTGTTTCGTGGAGGGAAGGCCGGATAAAAAATCGTATCGTCGTTTTAAAATCCAATACACGCAAGGCCCCAACGATTTTGCCATGCATTATGAAATGATGAAGCGACGGCTGAGTCATCCCGAATGGGAGTTTCCGGATTTAATGATTATCGATGGAGGAAAGGGGCAGCTTAGCTCGGCCTATGCGGCGTTGCAGGATGCGGGGGTAACGGGTGTCGATATAGTAGGATTGGCGAAGGAGAAATCTTTCCCCTCTCCCTTGAGGGGAGAGGGCAGGGTGAGGGTGATCCCGAGTGCACCCGATGTCACCCTCACCCAAACCCTCTCCCCTCAAGGGAGAGGGGAAGGGGACAAACCCGAACGTGTTTATCTTATAGGCCGCAAAGATCCCATCGTCCCGCATCCACAAAGTGAAGAATGCAAACTTTTAGTCCAAATTCGAGACGAGGCCCATCGTTTTGGAATTACTTACCACCGCCAATTGAGAGGGAAAAAGAGTATCACTTCTTTGCTGGATGCGGTGGAAGGACTGGGAGAAAAACGAAAAAAACTTCTGCTGACAAAATATCAAAGCCCCAAAAATATTTTTTTGAAGGGGCTGGAAACGGTGCAGCAGGAGACGAAGATTCCAAAAGAAATTCTGGAAAAACTTTTTCAAGTTCTATCGGAGGGCCCATTTTCAAAAAGTCGATAAAACTCATCCGCCAGATAATAAGGAAGCGCGTGTATCCTGTCGCTCAACTCCCCCAGAGGAGGTCCACCATACAGGATAAGGGCTTGGGAATTTTTTGAATAAGAAGAAAGAAAATCCTGAAGGGGCTTTAAAAAATTTCTTTTCATTTTTAAACTGGTTTTACATTCTATAGCGACCATTTTATTTTTTATCTTTATTCCAAAATCGATTTCAGTTTGACTGCTCAATTTTAATCCGAACATCTGATCAGAAAATTGGTTTTTGAGCGAAAGTGCCACGGCATTTTCAATAATCCCTCCGATGGGAGTTTTTAGATGGGCTTCTTCCATTTCCTGAATGCCTATACTGGGCAAGCCTTTGAAGCGCAGGCCTTGCAAAATTCCCAAATCGTAAAGATAACGTTTGGGATGAAATTTATTTTTTTCGGGCTGCTTTCCAAGTTGCTCACATTTTAACACCAGTTTCCATTTCTCTAATCTCGAAAAAATTCCCGCTATTTTTTTGTAGCCCGGTGCATCCAAACGAATGGCCTGGCTATCTTTGCTTGGAGAACCCACATTCGCCGCGACGGCCTCCATGCATCGTTTGAATAAATTTACTTCTTCCAAGGAAAAATAGCGCACAAAGTCGTCCTCGTAACTTTTATAAATATCCCACTTTCTGGTTTCATAATCTTTTTTCTCCAAATAAAAACGAACGACTTCTGGTAAGCCTCCTACTTTTAAGTATTGATCATAGGTTTCCAAAAAACGCTGGTGCTTCGATTCCGAAATTGAATCTCCCAATTGAAAATGAGAAAGTGTTTCCACCAAAGATTCTTGTTTTTGCGCCATTAAAAATTCTTTGAAACAAAGAGGCCAAAGTTCAAGATAGGTTTCCCTCCCCACTGGGCTTCTTTCACTTTGATGCATTTCCGAAATGAGGGACCCCGTAAGAATGACATGGGCATATTTCCATTCTTCTTTCATGAATCTCACCCAAGCTCCAAGTTTTTGACTGCTTTGCGCTTCATCGATGACCAGAACTTTTTCAGCAGGATTAAATTGATGAATGTCGCGCAGGTAATCCTGAAAATCATCAAAGTCTTTGCAGAGGTCTATTTTAAGGGTATCCGAAGGACTGCGTTCCAGATTGAGATAGAGGTGGGGAATGTCTTGGAGGACGGTTTTTAATAGCGTAGTTTTTCCAACTTGCCTGGCTCCCGCAAGAATGAGAACAGATTGCTGCTCTTCTTTTTCGTTTAGAAAAAGACGAATTTTATTTTCCAGAAGGCGATCGAAATGGGGATTCATCCTTTTACTTTTACTTAAAAAAAACATATTTCAAGAAGAATTTTTCTTAAAAATTGCATTTTTTAAGTAAGTCTTTGACTGAATTAAAGTATGAAACTTTTTAAGAGGGTAATTTTTTACCTGTTGTGAGGGTCAAAAGTTCGTCTTTTTTGAGTATTTGTTAGGATTTGTTAGGAAAGATAGATCCTGTTATTATTAAACTAAATTTTATATCTTACTAAAATATATTGTAAATTTATAAAATGCAATTTTTTTAAAAAAATGGCACCCCTCTTGCTTTTATTTTTATGTATGCTCACCAAAAAAAGCCAAGAACAAGATTACGTCTGTCTTCAATTCGAAGACTTATATTCCGCTGCGAATGACTTGCAGACTTTAGCTCAATCGAGTGAGTTAATGAGTTGCGGGGGGATGAACTTGCCGGCTCAGTATGAAAGTCTTCCCTTGAAAAACAGCACGCAAATTTTGACCTTGCCCACCCATTTTTCAAAATCCAAAATTTTAAAGAATTGGTCCTTCTACGAAGACTTACAAAATCCAGTTTCTTCCTCATCAGAAGATTCAGAAGAAGAACCTATCGAGATAGGTTCTAGCATTTTGGTGAAAAAATATGTGAGGGATTGTCCGCAGTGAACTCCACACGAATCACTTTTCTTCCAGCAGCAAAGCCGACCAGCCTTTTCTATTCCTTCTCTCTATGAGTTTCCAGTCGGGAGCATAGGCCTTCAAGAGAGGCGCACAGTCTCTATAAAGCAGGCCGCTGACAATCAGTTGTCCATTTTTCTTGAGGTGTTTCGCAAGGTCCATTTTCAGGGCAATCAATACAGGCAGGAGGATATTGGCAACAACGATATCAAATTTCTTCCCTTTGGTTTTCGAAAGAGAGAGGGCGAATTGAATATTCTTGATGCCATTGAGTGTGCAGTTTTCTTGCGAAACTTCCAGTGCAACAGGATCATTATCAATGGCCCAGATATTCTTCACTCCCAGCTTTGCAGCAGTCATAGCCAGCAAACTACTGCCACAGCCCATATCTAAGAGTTCCCTCTCCTTTGAAATGACTTTCCATAATAATTCCGCTGCCAACTGTGTGGTCGGATGCCCGCCTGTTCCAAAGGCCAGGCCAGCCTTCAGGTAGAGCGTGTTTTCTTGAATGGGACGATTTTTTTTCTCTTGAGGATCAATCCAAAGTAAAGGTTGCACATCCTTTTTTAAAAAAACAAAGGGATTGAGATGCTTCTGATAGGCCTTTTCCCAGGATCTGTCTTTGGATGTTTTGATTTTTAATGCTTGAAAAAGTATTTTTCCTTTTAAATCTTTTTGTGTCCGCAGGCGGGAGATCAATGATTTGATATTAATATTTGGGGGCAGTTCTGCATGACAGAAAATCTTTCCACGCAGATTTTTTTGTTGCAGGGTGAAAATGTTTTCCTGGTAGAGTTTCCCCAGGGCCAGGTCAAGATTGGTTTTGGAAATAAGGGTTTCTAGGGTTTTGTCTGGTTTCATACAAATTTTGTAACCACTCAGTTACCAAGCTTTACAAATAAGCCAACCAGTCTTTGTCCCTATTGTTTTTACCCTTCACGAGTTCAAAATAAATTTTCTGAACTTTTTGAGTGATAGGGCCCGGTTTTCCTGGCCCCACCTGACGATGATCCACCTCGCGTACAGGGGTGATTTCTGCCGCAGTCCCCGTCAGGAACAGTTCATCGGCAATGTAGAGTTCATCGCGAGTCATCCAGGCCTCTTTGACCTCAATTCCTTCTTCTGCCAATAATTGAATCAAGCTGTTTCGAGTAATCCCGTTGAGGGCGTTGGTTGTGGGCGGGGTTTTAATCTTTCCATTTTTCACCACAAAAATATTTTCACCGCTGGCTTCGGAGACAAAACCCTGAGGGTCCAGCATGATGGTTTCTTCATAACCCGCCAGCACGGCCTCACGCTTGGCCAAAATAGAATTCACATAGTTGGCGACGGCCTTTGATTTGGTCATGGTCACATTGATATGGTGACGAGTATAGCTGGAGATCTTGGTAGAAATTCCATTCTTCATGCCCTCATCTCCCAGATAGGCCCCCCAAGGCCAGGCGATGATGGCGATTCGCACTGTGTTTCCTGTCGCATAAAGACCCATTTCTCCATCTCCCAAAAAAACCAGAGGACGCAAATAACCTGCCTTGAGTTTGTTGACTCTGAAAATTTCTTTGCAGGCCTCTAGCACTTCACTTTTTGGAAAAGGAATTTTCATCAATAAGATGTGGGCAGAGTCGTAAAGCCGGTCGATGTGTTCTTCCAATTTGAAAATGGCCGATTTCCCGTCGTCCGTTTCATAACAACGAATACCTTCAAAGACGCCCATGCCATAATGCAAGGTATGGGTGAGGACATGAACATTTGCCTCGTCCCAATTGATCATTTTCCCATCGAGCCAGATTTTGGATTGTTTTTGTACGGGGGGCATAAATAATAACTCCAAGAAATCTCATTTATAATAATTTTAGAAAATATTCTAAATCGGTTTTTGCCTGTTTAAGTATATGCGATAACGTAGAACGCTTAATAGGGCGATGTGCAGGGACAGTAAGTTTAAGCGTTTCGTCTTGATGATGTTTTTGCAAGCGAATATGACTTCCTTTTTGACGAACGACAACCCAAGAGTCACGTTTGAATGCATTGATTACTTTATCAAAATTCAAGCTGGGAACTTTACTCATACAGCGATCTCAAGATATTCTACTTTTTGACTATAAACTGCATCATCTTCTACTTCTTCTAAATATAGGGATATAGCCTCCTGAATATTTTTTAAGGCTTCCTCCCGACTATTTCCTTCACTGATACATCCAGGTAAAGCAGGGACCCAAATAGTGAAGCCCCCTTCGTCGCTAGGTTCTAAAACAATTTTTAATTTCATAAGTACATCCTTATCTCTCGTAAAGTTTCTTTAAATTTTCTTTAAAAGGTGCGCTCACCACTCCACGCTCTGTAATGATTCCGGTGACTAAATCATTTGGAGTCACATCAAAAGCTGGATTTCTCACTTTAACATTTTCGGGTGCTGTGCGTTGCTCAAAAAAATTTGTTACTTCATCCGCAGGTCTTTCTTCAATAGGAATTTCGGCGCCGCTCTGCATTTCCCAATCAAGGGTTGAGAAAGGTGCAGCGACATAAAAAGGGATGTGGTGGGTTTTAGCCGCAAGCGCCACCGAATAAGTCCCAATTTTATTGGCAAAATCGCCATTGGCTACAATACGATCGGCTCCCACGATGACTTTCTGAATCAAGCCCTGACGCATCAGAGAGGCTGCAGCCACATCGGGAATCAAAGTCACCTCCACATTGTTCTTCATCAGCTCCCAAGCAGTCAGTCTTGCGCCTTGAAGAAAGGGGCGCGTTTCATCCGCAAACATCCTGATTTTTTTTCCTCTTCGATACGCTTCGTAGATGGGCGAGAGGGCAGTGCCTTGTCCCGCCGTTGCCAGAGCGCCTGCGTTGCAGTGAGTAAGCACCGTATCTCCATCCTCAAAAAGTTTTTCTCCCTGTTCACCGATTTTTTTACAAAGCGAGACGTCTTCTTCAAAAATATTCAAGGCTTCTTGAACCAGAACTTGTTTTACTTTTTCCTGATTGAAATCTTTGGCATTCAGATAAATCTGCTGCATGCGCTTTACGCCCCAGGCCAGATTCACCGCTGTGGGCCGGGTGGAGATGAGAATGTTGCAGATTTTATTCATTTTGATAATGAAGTCTTCCTGAGTTTTGGCATCCACCCCCAAGGCTCCCAGGGCCACCCCCATGGCTCCGGCAACACCAATAGCCGGCGCACCGCGTACCACCATGTTTTTAATGGCGGAGGCCAAGGCTTTGTAGTCGGAATACTCCATATAAATTTCTTCACGGGGAAGTTTGCGTTGGTCGATGAGAACTACCTTGTCGTTTTTCCAGGCGATGGTTTTGAAATTCATGGGACTCCTAATTGGATTTATTTTTTTGATAAATCACATCACCGCTTTTGCGCAATGCTTTTATCATGATTTTTAGGCATTATTTTTCACTTGGTTTTACTTTTCTTAATACTTCCATACAAAAAAAATTGAAAAAAAATCCTCAAGTATTTTTTTGATCTTCCGTTCTTTAGTATGCCGGGCTGTAAAACCACAAGAAAGGGGGAAAATATGGGAATAGGCATAAATAGCAACGATGCACTTCGGTCGCTCGGACAGTTGGGGCAAATCGGTAAAAAGCTAGAGAAGAGCAATGAAAAACTTTCTAGCGGAAACCGTATTAACCAGGCCTATGACGATGTGGTGGGTTTGCTCAGGGCAGAAAGTTTAACTTCTTCTATCAATGAATCTCAGATCAATCAAAGTATGAATGAGCAGGCTCAAGGGGCCTTGGGGGTATCCGAAGGAGGCTTGTTTCAAAATTTGGAACAGCTTCAGAATTTAAGGGATCTTGCGGTTCAGGCTTCGGATAGCTCTGTGGATTCAGGTTCCAGACAAGTGATCGTGGGGCAAGCCAATGACAATTTGGCAGCCATGGGATCGGCGGCTCCTTCAATCGATCTCAGCTCGAGCACAGAAGCAAAAAACTCGATTGGCTCTCTGGATTTGGCCATTGAGCATATTGCCTCACAACTTGCGGCGTCTGGATCGGAATCCCAAGCTCTGGAAGCAGATTCTCGAGCCAATCAGACGGCGCAGGAAAATCTATCTCAAGCGCGTTCGTCGATTCAAGATACTGAATTTGCATCCGAAGCATCCAATAATATGACGCTGCAAGTAAATAGAGCCTTGGTCCTAAAGGTATTGCAGAGGACTAATGAACAAAAAAAATCGCTCTTGAATTTGATTGCCTGAAGTGCTCAATTGACGAACGTTGCTGACTGCTGGCAACTCCCATTAAGCTGGGCCAGAAGATCGCGTCCAGAAATCCTGGCAGGATTTCTGGGTGAGGAAAGTCCGGACACCAAAGGGTACGATGCAGGTTAACGACCTGGCGTTGTGAGGCGACGGAAAGTGCAACAGAAAGTATGTATGGTTCCGATTGCAAAATCGGAATGCGTAGTGAAATCCGGTAAACCCCATCGGGTGCAAGACCAAGTAGTCCACGAGTCTCCCGACTAGTCGAGAGTACTTCGCTACCCGCGGAGTGAATTCCATGAAAAGCTATAGCCTCATGGAGTTTGCGTGGAGGGTAGGTCGCTTGAGCCTTGGAGTAATTCAAGGCCTAGAGAAATGATCTTCCCTTGCAAACAAGGACAGAATCCGGCTTATCGGCCCAGCTTAGTGGAAGTTGCTAGTGGACAGTTGTCAGCTGCCAGTAAGGATTTATTCCAGGGGGACATACAAAATTCTCATACAGGAAGGGCAGTTGATAATTTCCAAGCATTTCTGAAGTTCAATATACATTTGCGGAGGTAAATGGACGTTGCATTCTTCGCAAGTACCGGCCCTTACAGGAGCCACTGCAGGGCGTCTGCGAGAGAGTACGCGTTCATAGCGTTCGATGAGTGGCCTCTCCACTGCATTCAATAGTTGTTTTTTTGTGTTTTCTGCTTCTTCCAGTTCCTTGCGATGTGAAACGCGTTCCTCTTCCAATCGGCTACTCATGTTTTTAACACCACTACTCAACTCAGTCAGCTCTGCTTCAAGAGGGGCGAGTTCCTGCTTTAGTTTTTCGATTTCTTCCATCAGCAGCAGTCTCTGCTTTTCGCGCTCGATGTTCGTGCGTTTTCCATCGGAGATCTCTTTGCTGGCAGCTTGATATTCTTTGGTGGTTTTAATTTCGAAGATGCGAGTTTCTTTAATTTTTATTTTTTCTTGATCCTCTTGAAAAAGGCGGCCCAGTTCGTTGTTTTTGGATTCCAGTTCTTGAAAATTTTGTTTTTTTTGCTCGAATTTTTTTTGCAGTGTTCCTAGCAACTGAGTTTTCTGGGTCAGTTCATCAGGGGGGGATTCAATCAGATCTTTGAGCTGGAAAATTCTGGATTCTAGATCAGAAAAACCTGCAAGTTTTAGTAAACTTTCCCTTAAGGAAAGAGTGTTGTCGCTCATAAAAGTCCTCTGATTTTTTCATCTAAATTTACAATGCGCCCACCAGGATTTGAACCTGGGACAGCCCGGTTATGAGCCGGGAGCTCTAACCAGCTGAGCTATAGGCGCCAGTGTCGGCTTCCCAAAAAAGTCATCTGCTGCGTTGGTCCTCGATCGCGATCCTCACGTAGCGTCTGCTACGCTCCGGTCGCTCACTGCGGTCCGTCTTGCAGCTGAGCTTTTTTGAAAAGCCTCCTTTAATAATTGCTTAATACTATGAACCTAATTGCCTAAAGAAAATTTCTACAACGCGGCGCAAAGTGTCGGCTTTCCTTTTCTACCAATCTACAAAAGTTTTCAACTTCTTCGCTCGTGAAGGATGTCTCAGTTTTCTTAAAGCCTTCGCTTCAATCTGACGAATACGTTCACGGGTGACCTGAAAATCGCGGCCCACTTCTTCTAAGGTGTGATCGGAGCGTTCTCCAATGCCAAAGCGCATGCGCAGTACTTTTTCTTCGCGCGGGGTTAGGGTAGAAAGCACACCGGCGGTAGTGTCGGCCAGGCTCATATTTACCACAGCATCCGACGGATTTAAGATCGATTTGTCTTCGATGAAATCCCCTAAATGAGAATCTTCTTCTTCACCAATGGGGGTTTCCAAGGAAATGGGTTCTTTGGCAATTTTTAAGACCTTACGCACCTTCTCCAGCGGCATTTCCATCTTCTCTGCAATTTCTTCCGGAGAAGGCTCGCGCCCGAGTTCCTGCACCAGGTAACGCGAGGTGCGCACCAGTTTGTTGATCGTTTCGATCATGTGCACGGGAATACGAATCGTGCGGGCCTGATCGGCAATAGCGCGGGTAATGGCCTGGCGAATCCACCAGGTGGCATAAGTCGAAAATTTGTAGCCGCGCTGATATTCAAATTTGTCGACGGCCTTCATGAGGCCAATATTCCCTTCCTGGATAAGGTCCAAAAATTGAAGCCCGCGGTTGGTATATTTCTTTGCAATGCTTACCACCAGGCGCAGGTTGGCTTCCACCAGCTCGGATTTTGCAATGTCCGCGAGAAATTCTTCCTTCTTGATCTCTTTATAAACGTTGCCCAGGGAAAGTGCCGAATGTCCGTATTCGCTCTCCAGCGTTTTAATTTTTTTATCGCTGGCGGCGATATTTTTTAGAGTGTCATTGATGCTCTCTTTGGAGATCTTGGATTCGCGCATCAACTTTTTAAAGGCATATTCACTGCGTTTCACCACCTTCATTTTTTCACGAATTTCTTCGGGTTTGATTTTAAGCTGATGTGCATAGTTGTGAATAATTCTTTCTTCGGCGGCGATCAGTTCTACCACTTCTTTCAGCTTTTCTGTGATTTTATCAAGGCTGCGTCGATTTAAGCGAATTTCTTTGATGCACTCCAGCATGGCCCCTTGCGATTTTTTCAGGGCCTCCCGATTTTTGTCGAGGGCTTTTCCGCCTTCTTTGAGAGCCGCCACTTTTTTGGCAAATTTTTGGTGATTTTGAGAAAGGAGTTTGAACTTTTGCAGCAATTTCAGAATGCGAACGCGATGAACGGTTTCATCAAATTCCTCTTCGCTGGTGTTCACGTCTTCCAAATCTTTGATAATTTCGGTAAGGTGGATTTTGCCTTTTTTAATTTGTTCGGCCAGGTCTATGATTTCCTTGATGCCGATGGGGGAAGTGAGCAGTTTGTCTAAAACGGCATCCTCATGCACTTCAATTTTTTTGGCGATTTCTACTTCACCTTCACGAGTTAGCAAAGGCACTGCTCCCATTTTACGCAGATACATGCGAACGGGATCGGTCGATTTAGAGTAAGCTTCAGTGGCAGCGGCTACGGCAGCCGCAGCGGCTTCTTCTTCTGCCTCGGCCTCTTCTTCTTGTTGCTCTTTATTGGCAGCGGTTTCCGCCTCTGTGGGGGGCAGCGAGGGAGAGCCCTTCTTTTTGACGTTGCTCTTGGGCTTTACATCTTCTTCGCTTTCCACCACTTCGATGTCTAAATCGTCAAACATCGAAAGCACATCGTCAATTTCGTTGGCATTTGTGAGGTCTTCAGGAAGGAGGTCGTTCACTTCTTCATAGGTGACAAAGCCTTTCTCTTTCGCAATATCAATAAGTTGCTGAACTTCTTTTGGTTTTTCTCTTTGCATAGGAACTCCGGCAGAAAATGAATTCTCCCTGCTAAGGGAGAACGCGAGTAGGTGCAAGTAAAATTTGTGTTTTATATCCTTTAATCAGGCTTTGATATCATCGATTGCTTTCAAAATAAGTTGCTTGTTATTTACCAAGTTTGGCAAATCTTCAAAGTGTTGATTCAGCTCGGCTTCCTGGATCTGTTGCGAAATAAAGGTGAGTTTTTCTTTGAGTCGGCTTTTTTTCATTTTATAGATACAATCCAGGGCTACCTGAGAGGCCGTATCTGCTACCTGTTCACTTTGTAAAACACTCAAGCCTTGAATCAGTTTTTTCAGGTTTTCGTCGCTGCAACGTTCTAAAAGCTGATCGGCAGACAGATTATCTAACGTTGCATCCTTCCATAAAAAATCTGCCAATTGCCGGTAGAGGCCTTCTTCGAAGCACTCCACTTGAATCAGCCGCTTTAAGCTATTTCGCAGGGTGACAAAATTGAGATAGATTTCGAAAAAAGTTTGTTCCACACTTATTTTAGAAGATAAGAGCTGGCTGCCTTTGATTGCTTTGACAACGCTGATCTTTTTGAGGCCCAGCTCTTCGAAGATCCAATCTTGGGGTAAGGCCCATTTTTCGGACAAATATTGAATGTGCAGATTGCGTTCGATGGAACTTTTTAATTTTTGAAGATAAGGGCCCAACTCTTTTAGAGCCCTGGCCTTTCCTTCCGGGCTATTGCTGCCCACTTTAAAGAGCGTCTTGTCGATCACCACGCGCAATAAATTCTTCAAATCTCTGAGGCGGGCTTGAAAGGCTTCTGCACCTTGTTTGCGCAAAAAACTGTCCGGATCTTCTCCTTCTGGCAAAAGAACTACCTTGGGAGAAAGCCCCTGATCCAGACAAAGCCCCAGGCTTCTTTCAGCAGCCTTCCAACCGGCGGTATCGCCATCAAAAAGTAAGATAATTTCTTCGCTATGGCGTTTGATTAAATTCACCTGCCTCGAAGTAAGCGCGGTTCCCAAAGGGGCTACACTTTCTTGAAAACCAAATTGGTGCAGGGTGAGCACATCTAAATATCCTTCTACAACAATTACCCGTTTGTTTTTGCGGATGGCCTCTTTGGCGAGCTGCAGCCCGAATAAATTGGCGCTTTTATCGTAGATGGGGGATTCAGAGCTGTTAATGTACTTGGCTGGACTGGTATCTCCAGGAAGAATACGCCCCCCCAGACCAATGGCCTTTTGATCGCTATTAAAAATGGGAAAGATCACCCGATGTCGAAAGGCCTCGTAGAGACCATGATGGCCTTCTTTTAAAATACCCACTTTACATGCTGCTTCTAAAGGGATATTTTTGCTCTCGTAAAGCTGCAACAATTCTTTGGTTTGATCCCCACAATAGCCCAGACGAAAATTTTCAATCTGCTTTTGCTCCACTCCCCGATCGCTTAAATAAGCCCGCGCCTTTTCTGCCTCAGGTGATTTAAGCAGCTGCTGATGATAATGCCAGGCCGCCAGGCGATTGGCCTGGTAAAGGTGTTCCTTGTTTTCAAAAGGCTTAGCTTTTTGATGGGGATCTTTATCTTCTAAGTTAATTCCCGCTCTTTCGGCTAATTTTTCGACGGCCTCCGGAAAATTCAGATGCTCGGTTTTCATCAGAAAACCAAAAATATCTCCTCCCTCATGACAACCAAAACAGTGAAAAATCTGCTTGGCGGGGCTCACTATAAAAGAGGCTGTTTTTTCAGAATGAAAAAGGCAGGCCCCCTTGTAATTGGCCCCGGCCTTTTTGAGAGGCAGATATTGAGAGATAAGATCCACAATGTCGAGCTGATTTTTAATGGATTCAAGATGGGTGGAAGAAAAGTTTTTCACGAAATAGGCTTAAATCATGAAGCGGGAAGGCTGGCAAGGGGCTTAAAGTCGCAAAGGATGTCATCCCATCCGATTTTTTAATGCAGCCCCTCTAAAAGTTCATCATGAAATTTTACAAAAAAATCTTGAACTTGTTCCCAAGCCAAGTTCGGTAAAAAGATGGAGGGGGCCTTCGGAATGCTTTGAATATATTGGATTTGATGAGCAAGAATCAGGGGGTCTAATCCCGCATCTTTTTTTTGCCCAAGTTCCATCAGTTGAGCAGGAGATAAATTGATTGCGGGTAAAAGGTAATAAAGATCCAGATAATCTTTGATTTCATTTCTCTGAATCAAACAGCCCAATTTATTGGCCACCAAGTCAGGAAGGCTATCGAGCCATACGGACCCGAATTGGATTTTTTCTCCCAAACTGATAGGAATATCCAAAACCAAATCTATTTTAATGGGAGCTTTATTTTCTCGGGTGAGAAGAAATTCTGAAAAATCGGGTAAACTTCTTCGTGTACTCAGTTTCCCAAAAGGAAAAAAATCTTCACGCATCAAAAGGCGTCGAGCATCCCTAAAGAGTTCGGGGTCTGGTGTAAAAATATCCATATCAATGGACGTTCGATGGCCAAAATAATATTCGGCAATACAGGTTCCTCCTGTAAGATAAAGACCCTTCCAATTTCGTTCCCCAAAAAAATCTTCAATACAAGCCTGCAGATCTTTATCGAGCACGTGATGATTTTTGATGGAAATATTCAAGGGCATGCTCCCAAGGTTTGAGAATGACAGGGCGTAATTTTGCCTGTTTTAACATTTGTTCCACTTGAGGCCAGCGAAATAAAGAGAGTATTTCTACAGAAGATAACCTCTCAAACAAACGTGAAATGGCCCAAGTATATTCTGTATCCTGAGGATCTTGGAGTATCGAAGCAAATATTTCATTGGTCATGTTGGGATGATCCCAAAACAAACCCCGTGCCTTGAAATCAAATCGTAAAAGAGTGTTTTTTATTCCTAAAAATACCATAGATGCCGAAAGGGTATTTTAAATAGGAGGGGCTGTCTAGTTGGATTTCGCGTGAAGTGAACAAAAAAAGCCTCCTTTTCAGGAGGCCTTTTTGCGCTAATAATCGCGCCTTACTTTCTTCATGGAGCGTTTGCGTGCGGCGGCTTCTTTTTTCTTTTTCTTCACGCTGGGTTTTTCGTAGTGTTCGCGTTTGCGAAGTTCCGAAACAATCCCCGCTTTCTCACACTGTTTTTTGAATCGACGAACCGCTGCTTCAAACGACTCGCCTTCTTTAATTCGTATTCCTGGCATTTAAAATCAACTCCTCTCGGGTGCAATTGAAGTGGGGGCATTGATTCCTACTTAGGCTGCCACCAAAGTCAGTAAAAATTTTGAAGCGCTGTTAAAACTCATTTTAGCAGAGAGTGTCAAGGAAAGGGTTTAACCCACCATTCCCCCACCCAACTGCTTCCCCCCCAAAATATGCAGATGTAGATGAAACACGGTTTGGCCGCCTTGGGCGTTGGTGTTGATGACACAGCGGTAACCGCTTTGGTCAATTTTTTGTTCCTTCACTATTTTTTGAACCACGCCGTACATTTTGGAGATCAAGCCAAGATTATCTTTTTCCACGCTATTCAGAGTCGGGCAATGCTGTTTGGGAATCACCAAGATATGGATAGGCGCCTGGGGGGAAATATCGTGAAAGGCGAGGATTTCCTCGTCTTCGTAGGCGAGTTTGCAGGGGATTTCTTTTTGGATAATTTTGCAGAAGATGCAGGGCATAAGATAAAACCCAATCCTTTATTTCCCCCTCTTAAGCTAAGACGGGGAAATTGTGAGAACAATTTCGGGGGCGTTATGGCAGTTGCATCCAATTGGACCATAACTCCTCCCACCCTCCTCTTAGCTTAAGAGGAGGAGTTTTGGAAAATTACTTCTTATATACCTTTTCTTCCTCAAACACTTTTTCACCCACGGTTTCTACGCTCTCTTTTTGCAGATCAATTCTACTAAAGAAACAGCTTCGATATCCGGTGTGACAGGCAGCCACATTTTGTTTGATTTTGACGAGCAGGACATCCTTGTCGCAATCAAAATAGACTTCTTTGACTTCCTGAGTGTGGCCCGAGCTTTCGCCTTTTACCCACATTTTATTTCGGGATCTGGAATAAAAATTGGCCAAGCCGGAAGTGAGGGTTTTTTCTACCGCTTCAGAGTTCATGAAGGCGAACATCAATATCTCGCCATTTTCTGCATCTTGCATGATGGCGGGAATAAGGCCTTTGTCGTCGAACTTGAGTTGCTGGATAATTTCTTTAAAAGACATAAATACGCTCCGTTGTCGGGGACTGCCACGTCACTTTATTTCTCGCAATATTAAATTCAGCTTTTCCAAAAACAAAGCCCTCTTAATCTCTTTCACTCCAAATTTCTGCAGATGTGGATTGAGCACTTGAACGTCCATCCAGGTGAAGCCAAGAGAAGCAAGATAGTTTACCGTTTGTAACATTACAAATTGGGAAGCAAACGATTCCCGATAAAACATGCTTTCACCCGCAAAATAGTTCGCTATTTTTACACCATATAAGCCGCCCACCAGCTTGTCTGCTGCATTGTAGGCCTCAAAGCTGATGGCGTATCCCGCCTCATGAAGTTTGGAGTAGGCCTCCACCATTTCGGGAAGTATCCAGGTGCCTTCTCCCTTTTTACGATTTTTACTTCGGGCACAGGCCTCGACGACTGCTTTAAAATTGGTATTCACGCGAAATTCGAAAGCGGTTTTTTTCAGATATTGTTTTAAGCGTTTGGGGAAATGAAATTCACTGAACTCCAAAATGGCACGCTTGGGGGGCGAAAACCAGAGCAAAAATCCGTCGCTGCTGGGCCAGGGGAAAATCCCATGCTGATAAGCACTCAGTAGAGTTTCCAGTTCAAGGTTTCCTCCCATGGCCAGCAAACCATCTCGGGCAGCCCATTCCACAGGGGGAAATTCAATTTTTTTGGAGGGCTCCATAGTTTTTCATTTCAGGAAAAAATTTAGACCATAAAGCGACTACCGCAAGAGTTCCAATTCCGCCTAATAGTACGGAGGGGATCACCCCAAACCAGGCAGCGGTTGCGCCGGATTCAAATTCTCCGAGCTCATTGGAGGCATTAATAAAAATCAAATTTACGGCGCTCACTCTTCCCCTCATTTGGGCAGGGGTTTCGGTTTGTACCAGTACACCCCGAATGACTACGCTGATCATATCTGAGGCACCCAAAGAAAAAAGACAAAAAAGGGATAAATAAAAATGGGTGGAGAGGGCAAACAGAATCGTAAAAAATCCAAACAATCCGACCGCCACAAATAAACTCTTTCCCGCTTTTTGAATAGGCTCTCTAAAGGCCAAAAAAAGAGACATCGAGGCCGCTCCCAATGCCGGTGCTGCGCGGAGGAAACCCAAACCCTGGGGGCCAATCTTTAAAATATCGTTTGCAAAAATGGGAATTAAAGCCACGGCACCACCGAGCAGAACGGCGAACAAATCCAGGCTGAGAATGCCGAGTAAAATCTTTTTCTGCCAGATAAAATGTAAGCCCGCAAAAACAGTAGACCAGGAAAGTTTTTCTTTTGCGGTATCGAGCTTTTTTGCCTTCACTCCTATCGCGAGTAAAAAGGAGAGTAGTCTTAAAACTAAAATTGCTTGAAAACAAAGTCGGGGACTATAAGTGGTCGCGTATAAAAATCCTGCGGCTACTGGAGAAAGGATGAAGGCCATTTGCATGGCCCAGGCATTCCAGGTGACTGCCTGGGCGAAGCTTTGTTCGGGAATCAGCTGAGTCAGTAAAGATTGCCCGGAAGGTCCATCAAAAGTACTGGCTGCCCCCATTATAAATAGAAGGATGTAGATGAATGAAAGAGGACTAAAACCTTGAAGATAAAAAACATAAATGAGCCCCATAATCAGAAACTGCAGCAGGCGACAAATGACAATGATATCTCGACGATTGTACTGATCAGCCACATGCCCTGCCAGGAGGGTAAAAAGAATCTTTGGCAAAAAAAGTGAAAGCCCCAGATATCCCAAATGGAGAGGATTGTGAGTTCTTTCATACAAATACTGACCCAAGGCGACGGCAATCATCTGGTTTCCACATAGAGCCAGGAAACGAGCAGAGAGATAATAGAGGAAGGAGGGGGATTGAAAGAGGCTATTTTTCATGGCAGATTCAAAGGAAAAACAGGAAAAGGCTCAAACCCAATCCCACCGCCAGGCTCGCCCATTCATTGGGAACAAAATAGCTGTAGGCCATCAGTGCTACCCCCAACAACATGTGCCGACCACTGGCCTTTGCCTTGCCATAACGCCAGGCGGAAATTCCGACGATACTAAAAATGAGGCTGATGAAAACGGAGCCCAGACTTAAGTTCATTTCCCCATTCTAAGCGAAATTCTTCCCTATGAACAGTCCTAATGAGGATGTCCCCCTTCACCATGTACATGGCCATGGGTCAATTCCTCCTGACTTGCAGGTCGAATATCGATAAGTTCCACATCAAAGGTCAAATCCACACCTGCCAAGGGATGATTCGCATCCAGCTCTACATAGCCTTCATTTACCGAGATCACTTTGAAAGGCATGCTGTGCTCATCTTCACTGTTTTGAAATTCATCCCCCACCACTACATCTGGAGGAAATTTGTCTCGAGGAACACTGATGACGAATTTGTTGTCTCTTTCGCCATAGGCCTCGGCGGCTTTTACCAACACCTTCTTTTTATCTCCTGTCTGCAATGAAAGAAGCTCTTTTTCCAGACCTGGAATAATCTGCTGGGAGCCCTCGATAAAGGCCAAAGGGCTATGTCCCTTTGAGGAATCCAATACTTCTCCGTCGTTATTGGTGAGTTGATAGTGGAAGGAAATAACACGTTTAGACATACAAAGCCTTTCTTAGAGATTAAGTCGGGCTGCTAAAGCTTTTTTTCCAAAATTGATCAAGGGGAATTGTTTGGATTGCGGCACAGTAAAGAAATGTCCTTCTTGCTATTCTACATTCACATTGACTGTCCCTGAGGATCTCCCAAACTCATTAGTGACATAAAGGGTGTAGGTAGCCGATGAGCTTGGATGGATGCTTATCGAAGAACCCCGAACGGGGCCGATATCGGGAGTGATAATGGCTGTGGATGCATTTGAGACATTCCAGTTCAAGGTAACGCTAGCTCCCCTCACGATGCTTGCGGGGTTGGCTGAAAAAGAGTTGAGGATTGGGGCATTTCCGGTTGGTGCATTTGCACGAGTGTATTCTGTGCTGTGTGCTACCACTTCAAAAGCAGATCCTGGGACATTTAAGAGTTGTGCAATTCCCCCTAAGGACTCCTCTTCAATCCAACGTGCGTCTTGGGTTCCAGAAATCAGGAAATCACTTCCTGTATCAGCAACAATCATTCCATATTTAGCAAGGGTTCTCAGGATGACCTGATTTTGAGGGCTGAAATCGGACAAATGACTTTGTAGATAGCTCGATTTCAATCGAAAACGCATTCCCATTTTTGCTGAATGCGCAGTGGGATCATTTCCACCGCCGGGATGAGAGGCGGGGGGAATAAAGGCCTCTAAAGTTCTACTGACAGTGACCCGAATGGCATGCCCCATATCTCCGTTAGAGGCGATGGCATTTTGTACTTCATCGTAACGCACTAATCCTGCAAAAACCGAAAGACCGGCCTGATCCGCTGAGGTCCAAGTCCAGGGCCTTTTGGTATTGTCTTGCAGATCCCAAAGCGTTACTTGATCTGCAGTCCAGGACGACCTATTGTTTACAGCATGATAAATTTCATAAAGCCAATAGTTGTCTTTATCAATTAGTAGGACATGGTGATCATTTCCTCCCTCAATGTGAGTGCTGCTGGGAAGGGGAGCTGGAATGGGGATTCTATCGGTGGAATTGTTGGGACCAGGATCACTCTCCTCTGGATATCCATTTTCACCAATAGTGATGTTTGTCATGGAAGTCGATGAACTAGAAACAACGTCGTAGGGAATTCCTATGGGGTTTCCCAGAAAAAGGCTTGAACCGAAATCGGGTTGAAGATTTAAAGTGCCCCCGTTATCTGCAGTCACATCCGCGATAATATTATCGGAATCTGCATCTACAGAAGCGTTTGATATGTTGGTATACCAGTCATTGCTCGAAAGAAAGGGGTGATAAGCTCCCAAATCGGGTGGGGCACCATTGCTCCAGGAGCTTGCAACCGAACTTAAATTTCCCTGAGTCGTTCCTGATCCGCCACTGCCTTCTCCATTGACTGAACCCCCACTGCCGTTTGAGCCCCCACTGCTGTTGCCAGTGCTGTCGGTTGTTTGGTTGCGGCTGTCACTATTTGTTGAATTGGAACCGCTGCAGGCAAGATAGGCTGAAAAAGAAAGCATGAAACAGAAAGAGAGAAAGATCGCGACGTTACTCTTCTTATTAAATTTCATTTCATGCTCCTGAAGGTTTTAAATCTTCGTCAGACGCCACCTACTGAATGACCTAACGGAATATATTTTGTAAGATTAAGTAAAAAAGTATCAAAGCCTGTAGAAAAAATACGCATCTTATAGCGTTTTTCCCCACCTTATTTTTTTCACAAGTTCTGTCCTATCCAAATAATCGTTTCATTTCATTAGCTTGTTTTCAGATCTAGGTTTGGCAGGGAATATGCTACCTTGCTTAGTCAGAGAGTATGCAATGCAAACCTAGAAAAGGAGAATAAAATGAAACGCTTAATACTCAGTACATTTGCTTTGGCGGCCTTACTCTTGGTGAGTATCCCCTCCAAAAACTCAGAAGCTCATGCTTCATTTTCTTTCAGCCTGGGTTTTCCCGCACCAGTTTATGCCTATGCGGAACCAAGGTATGTCGAGGAACAGCCAGAATATCATCCCCATTATGCAAGACACGAGTACAGGAGACATCGATGGGAAAGAGAAGAGAAGCATCCTCGTTATTGGCATGAACGTTTTCACACAAGATGGTAGGTTTGACTTCGAAACTAATCTCATGGATGTCATCTTAGAAAAGCAGGGAGGATGACATCCGTTTGTTTAGGCCCTTATGCGCATTCGGGTTCCGAAACGCAGACTCAAATAGATTTCTTGTGGATCAATATTTTTTGGAAAATAAACCCCGCTGACTTTCGCATCACGCATACTGGCACCCTCCAGGTCTGCTTGTGAAAGATCCAGCCCCCTCAGATCGCTCAAGCGGAGGTAAGTATTTCTCAAGTTTGCTTTTTTAAAATGGCAACCTCTCAAATCTCGAGCCCGAATATTTGCATTTGAAAGATCTACTTCACCCCCTCGAGAATCAATTAAGTTGTTCAGTTCAATAAACTTATCATCTATCAATAAATTTAATGCAATTTCATCGGCCATAACCCTCCTCCTTTCCAAAAATAAGCGTTTCTTTTTGACTTCGATCCCATTTTTTTATCTCAGCTTCTCGCTTTAAAGCCCCTGATTTTGTGAGATGCCTTTCCTGATACAACAATTGTCCAAACTTGAAAGCGCGTACAAATTTTGACCCTTTACCACTCCGATGGGCCCTCATTCTTTTCTCAATGTCCGTCGTGTAACCTATGTAATAGGGGCCTTTGGCAGTTTCCAAAATGTAGACGAAATGATTTTGCATGGTCAAGCCAGTGGCAAATTTTAGAAGAATGGCTAGGGAAGTCAAGCAAGGCTTTAATTCAACCCATATTCCTTCCGTTTTCTCCACAGCGTCACCGGAGTAATCCCTAAAATCTCAGCGGCTTTTTCCAAATTACTTTCCTGGGATAAAATATATTCAATGTGTCTGCGATCCAGCTGTTCCAAGCTGATGAGGCCATGCTCCTGTTTTTTGTTTTCCACTTTTTTCTTGAGCAGGGCATCCGGCAGATCTTCCATTTTAATTTTTCGCTGGGCAGATAAGATCACCAGGCGTTCCAAAACATTGTGCAGTTCGCGAATATTTCCAGGCCAGGAATAATCCTGAAAGGCCTTCAGGATTTCTGCGGAGAGAAGGGGTTTGTCTTTTAAAATCCCGCGTTTTTTAAACTCCTCAAAAAAGTGTTCGATAAAAACCGGCAGGTCTTCCATGCGATATCGAAGGGGAACCAAATGAGATTCAAAAATATTCAGTCGATAATAGAGATCTTCTCGAAATTTACCTTGGGAGACTTCTTCTGCTAAGTCCTTGTTAGTCGCGACGAGCACACGCGTGTCGACCTTGATTTCCTCGTTACTTCCTACCGCTTCAAAGACTTTATCCTGCAGAAAGCGAAGGAGTTTGGCTTGCGCGTTGGGAGACAGATCGCCAATTTCATCCAGAAACAAAGTGCCTTCGCTGGCGATTTCAAATTTCCCTTTTTTATCTTGAAGGGCTCCTGTGAAAGAACCTTTTTTGTGACCAAAAAGTTCAGACTCTACGAGAGACTCGGTCAAAGTGGTGCAATAAACTGTCACAAAAGGTTTATGGGCTCGAGGAGAATAATGATGGATCAATTTGGCGAGCTCACTTTTCCCCGTTCCACTTTCTCCCAACAGAAGAATGGTACAATCGCTGGGGGCAAGTTTGCGAATGAACTCTTCGAGTCGAGTACTGGCGGGAGAAGTAAAACCAGAAAAATAATCTCTTTTGAGGCTTTCTTGTTTGAGGCTTTCGTTTTCTTTTTTGAGTTCCAGAAAGCTGCGTATTTTTTGCGTAAGATGCTGCAAATGTGCTTGGGTGAAGGGCTTGGGAAGATAATCAAAGGCCCCTTCTTTGATGACCGTGATCGCATTTTCAATGGAGGAATAGGCCGTCATCACTACCATGAGTAAAGCCGGCGTAAGTATTTTTGCTTTTTGGATTAAATCCAGGCCTGTTTTTTCTCCCAAGCGAAAGTCAGTGAGCATCCAATCGAAAGTCTGAGTCTTAAGCAGTTGAATCGCTTCATCGACAGAGGCAGCACTGCTCACCTCAAAGCCATTTTCTTTCAGACTGAGGCTTAAGGTTTGGCGGATATTTTTGTCATCGTCTACGAGGAGGACGGAGTAAGAATTGCTCATAAATTTATTTTCTCTAACCCAAAACTGGAAGTTCTATCCTAAAAATTGCCCCTGTAGGTTGTCTGTTCTGATATTCGATTTTTCCTCCATGGGCCTCTACCACTTCTTTGGCAATGGTTAAACCAATTCCCAAAAAGCCGCGCGTATTCTGTTTGTTTTTAGAATCCTGATAATAAGGTTCAAAAATATTTTTTTCGGCTTGAGCGGAGATGCCAGGGCCTTCATCGGCTACTTCCAGGCAAACCTTTTGATTTTTCAGGGAAAGGGAAACTTGTATCGTGGTTCCGCTATCCGAAACACGAATGGCATTGGAGAGTAAATTGGATATGCCCCAGGGAAATTTTATTTTATCGACATTCACCCAGATTTTTTCTGTGGCTTCTAATAATTGAAGCTGGATGTTTTTATCCTTTGCTAAAACACGAAAGGGCTTGATCCACTCTTGCAGCGCTTCATTGAGGCAGAGATTTTCCAAATTTAATTTGAGGTAAGAAGTCTCTCGTTGTCCCACTTGAATAAAATCATTGGCAATGGCCCGAATTCGAGAGATGTCTTCATTCATGGTCTCAACCAGCGTTTGAGAATCTGCATCCAGCTTTTCTTTGCGATTCATCAGCAGTTCTCCTGCCATGCCCAAAGATTGAAGAGGAGTTTTGATTTCGTGAGAAAGCACAGAAATAAATTCTTCCTTCAAACGCTGCATCCCCAGTTTTTGAGTGACATCGTGAAGCAAATAAAGAGAACCAATAGGGTGATTTTGATCGTCATAAATTTTACGAAATCGCGCTGCAAAAACTATTTTGATTCCCTCGATATTGAGTTCGATAGAATTTTGAGTAGTAAGTTCGGGGCTCAAAAAATTTCGAAGACGAAGATAATTTTCGTGAAGACTCGGTAAATCCCTCCAGGAATTGTAGATAATGCTTTCACTTTCCATTCCGAAGAGCAGGGCAAAACCTTCGTTGCAAAGCACCACTTTTTCTTCATTGTTAAGCACCAGGATACCATCTTCCACGGAAGAGAGAATGGTTTCCAGCTGATTCCTCTGGGCTACCAGTTGCTGGAGATTGAGTTTATTCAACTGGCTGAGTTGATCCCAGAGGTCGAGGAGTTGTTTGTTTAAAATTGAAAGTTCCAGGGTATTGGCTTCAGGAAGTTTCAAGGGCTTGACCAGACTGGGTTTGCTTCGCAAAATTTCAGCAATGTTTTTAATGGGCTGGGCAAGTCGAAACGAAAGTTGATCTGCCCAATAAATAGTGAGTAAGACCGTTAGTAAGAAAAATGCCAAAGAGCCGTAAAAAATTTTCTGACTCAAAATTCGACTCTGAGAAGCCAGAGAAAACATTCCTTTTTCATTCACCTCAACCACCTGATTGAGATAAACCAGCATTTGATGGAAATCTTCCACAGAAGTGAAGGTTGTTTTTTCTTTATTTGAATTCCAGAGAGATCGAATTTGCAGGGCAATTTCTTTTTCTCCAGGCTCCGTAATGTTTTCTTCTTCTGAGGAAAGGGCATTTTCAAACTGATCCTTCCAGGGCTGAGGATCTTTTTGTAAATATTCTTCCGGATGTCTGAGCGCGACCCAGGCTTCTCGCATTTGCTGGGCCGCGGCGATCGAATCATAATTTACACGAATTAATTTTGGGGTCATCCCACTGGTAACAAAAACAGCAGAGACTAAAATAAAACCCAGAGTAATAAAACTGAAGATGACCCACAAAAAA
This sequence comes from Deltaproteobacteria bacterium, assembly GCA_015233135.1. Taxonomy (NCBI): domain Bacteria; kingdom Pseudomonadati; phylum Myxococcota; class Myxococcia; species Deltaproteobacteria bacterium. The sequence continues at coordinate 18,382 of JADFYH010000006.1, read as the reverse complement.
CTGCGTAAAATTCTAAGGCGTAAAGGGGGGTAATAAGAGGTGGAAATATTGGGCATAAGTTTTTTATTTTTCATTCACCGTACTCAAAATGTGCACATCAATCCCCACCGAATCGTGGAGAAAATCTAAAAGGACTGAGCCACGCAGTCTTTCCTGCAAGGGAGATAAACGGGATTTTCCAAACACCGCGTGGTACACGTTATTTTCTTGGGCAAACTGCACCAGTGCTTGGGAGACGGTATTCGATTTGAGGGTCACCACTTCTGCTCCCAGGCTTAAGGCAAGCTTTAAATTTTCCTGAATTTTTCGCTGCAAGCCAGAATCGATGGTCGTGGGGGCTTCCTTGCTGTTTTGCACATAGACCACATAAAGCTTTGAAGAAAGATAAGAAGCAATGCGTGCGCCTTTTCGGATCAGCTCTTCTGCGTTAGAGGGATTGGAACTCAGGGCTACCATGATAGCTTCTTGAGTGAGGGCGGCATCCTCTCCCTGAACGAGTTCTCCCTCTCGAATCTTTCGCACTTGATCTCCAGCCGCTTCCCGTAAAGAAATTTCTCGAAGCACAGAAAGATTGCGATGGGAAAAAAAATTAAGCATGGCCTTTTCAGCCATTTCCTTGGAATAAATTTTCCCCAGGCGTAAACGTTCCCGAAGTTCTTCGGTGGTCACATCCACATTAATCACTTGATGGGCCTTTTGAAGAATGGAGTCGGGCAAGCGTTCCCGGATAGGCACTTTTGTGACAGATTCAATTCTGTCTGCAACCGATTCGAGATGTTGAACATTGAGGGTGCTGATCACATCGATATCTTGGTCTAAAATTTCCAAAACATCCTGATAGCGTTTTTCATTTTTAGAACCTGGGATATTTGTATGCGCCAGTTCATCGATGAGTACGACTTGGGGTTTTCGTTCCAGAATGATTTCAACATCCATTTCCGAATAGGTTTGATTGCTGATTTTTAAAGTTTGAGTGGGAAGAATTTCAAGATCTTTGATTTGATCCATCGTGTCTTGCCGCGCATGGGGTTCTAAATAGCCAATGACTACATCCAGGCCTGCCTTTTTGAGCTGATGACCCTTTTGCAGCATCGCATAGGTTTTTCCTACACCAGCCGCATAGCCCAAATAAACTGTCAGAAGACCTTTATTTTTTTTTTGGACGAGTTGTTCAAATTTATTCATGAGTTTGATTCCATTCCCTCTATTTTGAGAAGCAAGCTTCGTACCAAAACATAGCATTTCATCACTGACGATAATCAAGGCATTTACTGACTTCCATCATAACAGCTAGCTATTTCTATGCTAGTGATAAGCTTACAAATTGTAAGCATGCTCTTTAATAATTTAATGTTTTTAAATTCTGACCCCTCTTCATTGTTAATTTTTTTTACTTATTCACTGGTTATGAAAGTATAAATTTTGGCACAAGACATGCTACCCATCCGGGTGGAAGAGGTGATGTATGACTCCCAATCAAATTGCTAATGGAATCTGTTGTGTTTTTGTAATGGGGGTCTCTTTGTATCTTTATAGAAATTTAGAACGAAGAAGAATGTTACTCCTCATGGCAGGGGTGAAAATTAAGGAGTGGAGATTTATGATTGATTATCTTTTGTTTTTTCTTTCCATCGCGGTGTTGGCTTATTTGTGTTTAACTCTATTAATCCCTGAAAAATTTTAGGAAGGAAGCTCCTCATGTCTTCAAGAGATTTCATTCAACTTTTTCTTTTTCTGGGTATTCTCATTCTTAGTGCAAAACCTTTGGGGATCTACCTGGAAAGCGTGTACACGGGGTCTAGACATTTTCTTACTCCTCTTCTTGGAGGGGTGGAAAAACTGGTCTATAGGCTGGCTGGCGTTGATCCTGAAGAAGACCAAAACTGGAAAACCTATACGCTGCACTTGTTGGTTTTTAGTTTTTTTACCTGTCTTTTGACCTTTCTGATTCTACTTTTTCAACACAAGCTTCCTCTTAATCCTCAAGGGCTGCCAGGTCTCAGCTGGCATCTGGCCTTAAATACCGCGGTGAGTTTTACCACTAACACCAATTGGCAAGCCTATGGCGGCGAGAGCACGATGAGCTATTTTTCTCAGATGGTGGGGCTCACGTTTCATAATTTTATTTCCGCTGCAGTAGGAATGGCAGCGGCAGTGGCTCTTATTCGTGGTATTGCCCGAAAACAGGCCAAGGGAATTGGAAACTTTTGGGCCGATTTGGTGCGCGCTAATCTTTATATCTTGCTTCCTATCAGTTTTATCTTTGCGATCTTTCTGGTGTCGCAGGGAATGATTCAAAATTTCTATGCCTATACCGAGGCCACGACGCTCGAAGGCCTGAAACAAACCATTGCGCAAGGTCCGGTGGCTTCCCAAGTGGCCATCAAGATGTTGGGAACCAACGGTGGGGGCTTCTTTAATGCCAATGCGGCTCATCCTTTTGAAAATCCTACCCCGCTTTCCAATTTCATTCAGATGCTCTCCATCTTTTTGATTCCCTCTGCCCTCGTTTATCTTCTGGGAAGAATGACAGGAAATAAAAAGCATGCCTGGGCTGTGTGGGCGACGATGGCGATTATTTTTATCGCAGGCGGTTTAATTTGCGCAAAGGCGGAATATGCCGGTAGCTCAGTGCTTCATCAGGCAGGGCTTGCTTCTGCTGCGAATATGGAGGGCAAGGAAGTTCGCTTCGGCGTGTTTAATTCTGCCTTGTTCGCAACCATCACCACCGATGCCTCTTGTGGAGCGGTCAACTCGATGCACGACAGCTTCACCCCCATTGGCGGGATTGTCCCGCTCGTCAATATTCTATTTGGGGAAATCATCTTTGGAGGAGTAGGCGCCGGATTGTATGGAATGCTGCTCTTCATCCTCCTCACTATTTTTATCACAGGCCTCATGGTCGGGCGAACCCCGGAATATCTGGGCAAGAAGATAGAAGCGTCTGAAGTGAAACTCGTGATGATTGCGGTGATCCTCATGGCCCTCTCCATCTTGTCCTTCACCGCCTATGCGGCCATCAGTCCTTTGGGTCTTGCCGGTCTCAACAACTCGGGCCCTCATGGCCTTTCAGAAATTTTCTATGCCTATGCTTCCGCGACTGGAAATAATGGATCCGCCTTTGCGGGGCTTACGGCCAGTACTCCTTTTTATGATGTTACGCTCGCAATCGCTATGTTGATCGGTCGCTTTGGGATGATGATTCCCGTGCTTGCTTTGGCTGGATCTTTAGTCCGTAAAAAAATCCATCCCGGGGGAGAGGCCGCATTTCCAGTGCATGGCTGGCTTTTTGTGGCGATCTTGATTGGAATTATTATTTTAGTGGGGGCCTTAACTTTCTTTCCTGTTCTCACTTTGAGTCCCATTGTTGAGCATTTGGAAATGGGGAGAGGAAGTTTGTTTTAATGTATTCCCCCTCTTAAGCTAAGAGGGGGTTAGGGGGCGTTATGGCAATTTCGTGCAAGAGGCCATAACCCCTCCCGACCTCCCCTTAGCTTAAGGGGAGGAGATCGAAAAAAATATGTCACACACCAAAACACAAAAAGCGTGGAACCCTGATCTCGTCCAACAAGCCATTCTCGATGCCTTCAAGAAATTGGATCCGCGAGTGATGGTGAAAAATCCGGTGATGTTTATTGTTGAGATCGGTAGCCTGCTTACCAGCATTGCCTTCTTTCATAGCCTCTTCTCCATCCATGACCTGCATTTAGCCAATTTCAATGGGCAGATTTCACTGTGGCTATGGTTCACCGTACTCTTTGCCAATTTTGCAGAGGCCATTGCCGAAGGGCGTGGCAAGGCCCAGGCCGATTCGCTCCGAAAAACCCGAACCGATACCTTGGCCTTTCGTCAAACGGCAGAAGGAAAGGTGGAGCAAATTTCTTCCTCGAAACTCCGAAAAGGAGATGTCGTGGTCGTCGAGCAAGGACAAATCATTCCTGCCGATGGGGAAGTGATAGAAGGGACAGCCCTGGTCAATGAGGCGGTCATCACCGGAGAATCGGCCCCGGTCATTCGTGAAGCCGGTGGAGATCGCAGCGCGGTGACGGGAGGCACCACCGTGTTATCGGATAAAATCATTATTTGCATCAGCACCAATCCTGGGGAATCTTTTCTCGATCGCATGATTGCCCTGGTTGAAGGGGCGGTGCGAAAAAAGACGCCCAACGAAATTGCGCTGAGTATCATGATCTCAGGGATGACGATTATTTTTCTGCTGGCCGTGGTTACCCTGCAGCCTTTTGCCATTTATAGTAAGGCCACTGTCTCTGCGGTCATTCTGATTTCCTTGTTGGTTTGCCTGATTCCTACCACCATTGGAGGTCTGCTCTCTGCCATCGGAATAGCAGGAATGGACAGACTGGTTCAACGTAATGTGCTGGCCATGTCAGGACGCGCGGTAGAGGCGTCGGGCGATATTGATATCTTGCTTCTGGATAAAACGGGGACCATCACCATCGGTAATCGTATGGCAACGGAATTTATTCCGGTTCCGAAGATTGATTTGGAAGAACTGGCTGGGGCAGCACTACTCTCTTCTTATGCCGATCAAACCCCGGAAGGCCGCTCTATAGTAGATCTTGCCATCAAACTGGGGGCCAAGATGAAGCCCCTCGAATCGGCCCAGAGTGTTCCTTTTACGGCCGAGACGCGCATGAGTGGTATCGATTTTGGTGGGAATTCGATTCGCAAAGGAGCGGTGGATGCGGTGCAGAATTGGGTGAAGGCACAAAAGGGCGAAGTTCCGATTGAAGCGATCCGTGCTGTGGAAAGAATCTCCATCGATGGAGGAACCCCTCTCTTGGTAGCCAAGGACGGACAAGTGCTGGGTGTCATTCACCTCAAAGATATTGTCAAACCCGGTATTCGAGATCGCTTTGAGCGTATTCGAGCCATGGGCATCAAAAGCATCATGATTACGGGAGATAACAAACTCACCGCCAAAGCGATTGCGAAAGAGGCGGGAGTGGATGATTTTGTGGCCGAAGCAAAACCGGAAGAAAAATTGGGTATCATCAAGGCCTTTCAAAGTGAGGGTCGCATGGTGGGGATGTCTGGCGATGGCACCAACGATGCTCCAGCTCTTGCTCAGGCGGATGTGGGCTTGGTCATGAACACGGGTACTCAAGCTGCGCGCGAGGCAGGCAATATGGTGGATCTAGATTCAGATCCCACCAAGATTATTGAAATTGTCGAGATTGGAAAACAACTGCTCATTACTCGAGGCTCTCTCACCACCTTCAGCGTGGCCAACGATGTGGCCAAATATTTTGCCATCTTGCCGGCCATTTTTATGATCGCCTATCCGAGTTTGGCGATCTTGAATGTGATGAACCTGGCTACTCCAGAATCCGCTATCCTTTCAGCCGTCATCTTTAATGCGCTCATTATTGTGCTGCTGATTCCTCTGGCGTTGAGGGGCGTCAAATACAGACCCAGTTCTGTGGCTGCTATTCTCAAAAGAAATTTACTCATTTATGGCCTGGGTGGCATCGTGATTCCCTTTGTGGGGATAAAAATTATTGATCTGATTATTTCTGGTTTTGGGATTATTTAAGGAGCCATTTATGTTATCCAGCCTCTACAAATCCACACTCATGACCTTCGTATTGCTTCTCATCCTCTGCGGCCTATACCCACTCAGTGTTACTTTGCTGGCGAAGGTCCTGTTTAAAGAAAAAGCAGAAGGGAGTTTAATCCTAAAAAATAACCAAGTGGTCGGGTCTGAATTACTCGGTCAAAACTTTTCCGACCCCAAATATTTTCAGGGTCGCCCTTCAGCAGCGGGAGACAAAGGTTATGATGCCGCAAATTCTTCGGGTACAAATTTGGGGCCCACCAGTCAAAAGCTGGCGGATAATCTGAATGCAAATATTAAAAAAGTGCTGGAAGAAAATCCGGGCGTTCAGCCCAGGCAAATTCCTGTCGATTTGGTGACGACATCCGCCAGTGGACTGGATCCTCATATTTCCCCAGAGGCCGCTTATCTGCAAGCAACAAGGATTTCCGCTCAGCGTCAAATTCCATTAGCTCAAGTGAATCAATTGATTGGGCAAGAAACTCAGGGCCCTCAATGGGGGCTCTTTGGCGAGGCGAGGGTGAATGTTTTGAGGTTGAATTTGGCGTTGGATTTAATTCAACATTAGATTTTTTTCATTAAGGATGAGCAGTAATAGCAAGTATCGTGATGTCTGCACGATCAGGACCATAACACCAAAAAATGCGATAAGCTCCTGGAGTTTTATTTTCAACATAGGCTTCAAAAATAGCAGCACTAGGATCGAAGGGATTTAAATACCCTCTGTAGAGGTGAGTGTTTAGAGAAGGATGTCGAGGATTGGTCTGGAGGTATCCCAATACTCTACGTACTTTTTTTAGCTTTACTGGGGAAAGATTGTGGTACTGTTTATCTGCTTCAGAAGTAAAATGAATATTGAAGTTCATTCGGGGTCTTCAATATATTTGGTGAAATCTTCAGTAATCTTAATCAAACGGCCAGCCTTTGCTTGAGTAATACCGCGTTCTACGGATTTTTTTGCTTTTAAATTCTTTTTCAACCAAGGCTCGGAAACAGGAATGACATGCAAAGGCTCTAAAAGAATTTTTCCTGTGGAAGATTCTTGGTATAATCGATAATGCTTCGCAATAGACTGTATCTTACGACCCAAAGAAATTCGATTCTTAGAATCGGCTTTCACCTCGGCCACTTCTTTAAAATTTGTTTGTAAGAGTGCTCGCATGATCTTTACCTCCTCTCTAAAGGCTACTCTAATAGGGATTTTTATCAAGGGGGAAATCCCACCAAAAGCCCTTGTCGAAAAACCAAATTTAATGAATGATTGAAAAAATATGGGACTTTTCTCCTTCTTCAAAAAAAAGCCTCCGGTGTCTGTAATAGAAAGCTCTCAATGCTGCATTTGTCTCAAAATTTTATCGGGGAGAGTCGCTCAAGATGCCTGGGCCAATTCGGCCCACGATTATCATCATCTTGTTTTTTGTTATAGCTGTCATCGCATAATATCTCGCCATACTTCTGCAGGTTCTTACCAATACAGCGATGGAAGGGCCATTTGCGGTCTTTGTAAAAAGGTCGCGATTACCGATTCAATTGCTGTGAATCGTAGCAAGAGAAAAGTCTTGGCTTTGCTCGAAGCGGTGGGCTTTCAAGACATCCCCAAAAATATCGAGATTGTGCTGAGTGGCTTACACGACTTGTCTTCTCATTCTCGCAAAAGAAACACGGCGGGCCTTACTTTGAGTCATGTGCATTTTAGCAACAACAAGCGAGTGGGGCTGACGCATCAAATAGGGGTATTGTACGGATTGCCTCAAATAGAATTTGAAGCGGTGCTGGCCCATGAATTGTTGCACGTCTGGCAAAATGAAAAAGAATTCAAATTCTCTCCCCTCTATAATGAAGGTCTTTGCGAGTTGGGGAGCTTTTTAATTTATTCGAACGACCCATCCGACTTGGCAAAATTTTTAATTAAAAGAATGAGTGAAAGCAAAGATCCTGTTTATGGCAACGGCTTTCGCCTCATGCTCAACAAGTTGCAAGCCTTGGGTTGGAAGCGTTTGATGGCCGATCTTTTGAAAAATAAAAAGGGCTATGAAAGTTCGGTGTTGAGGAAGATATTTGGTCGCTGATTCAGTTTAGATCAACGTTTCCACCCTCCCCTATTGTACTTTTCTATCATGCACCCTCTCCCTAACCCTCTCCCCTCAAGGGAGAGGGGATTCCCAAGTGGAATTCAAGATTTGTAACACTTATTTTTTTGCGCGACTCTCAACCCTTCTCCAAATACTCCCCCGTCTCCGTATCAATTGCCACTACATCGCCGGGTTTAATAAAAAGGGGCACCTTGAATTCTGCTTCGTTTTCGACTTTGGCTGTCTTGAGTGCACCTGCCATGCCTTTGCTGGGAGGGTCACATTCCACCACCGTCAGGTTCACGCGTTTGGGCAGCGTGTAGCTGACATAGGCTCCCTCAAAACTTAAAATCATGATTTGGATTTCCGGTTTCAGGTAGGGCAGGGCATCTTCCAAAAAAGATTTGCTGAGTTCAAATTGCTCGTAAGAGTTGGGATCCATAAAGTGAAAAGTATCTCCCTCCTGATAGAGAAAATTAATGTTGCTGGCCTCCAACTCCACCTCATCTACCGCTTCTACCGAACGAAAGCGCATGTTGTGTTTGATGCCTGTTTTTAGATTTCGGATGTCGGTTTGAATTTGTGCGTTTCCCTTGCCGGGCGTGATGTGTTGAACTTTCAGGACGCGATAAAGTACGTTCTCGATTCTTAAAATCATTCCGCTTCGAATTTGTGTGGCGTTGATCATAAATTAAGCCTTTCGTTGTTCCCGTAAAATGACACAGCAGGGGATAAAGACTAACGCTGCGATTAAACAAGTGAGTTCACCAATAATTCCAATCCAGCCAAAAGAAACCAGGGCCTGATTTTTGGCAATAATGAGAGTGAAATAACCGATGATGGTGGTGAGCGAACAAAGTGCCACAGCCCCTCCGGTGGTTTTTATCACTTTGGTAAGGGATCCTCTGCCTTCCAGTTTATAGCGCTGATAAATGTTGACTCCATAATCGACTCCAATTCCAAAGGTGGTGGGGATGGCGATGAAGTTGAAAAAATTGATTTTAATATCAAAGAGGGCAATCACTCCGCCCATCCAAAGGGCCCCTACCAATAAAGTGCCGATGATAAAAAAGATGCCTCTTCTTTCCCTGAAAATAAGGGAGACGACCAGGCAGACGGCGATGAAAGCCAGGGCAGTGGAGCGGGGGCCATCATGAATTACGGCCCTCAACAGATCGCTGAAAATGACGGCATCCCCGGATCCTGTGATGACTTCGCCACCCGGTAAAACATTTCGCCGAATCAGATCCGCAAAGCGCATGAGGTTTTTTCCCTCCCAGATGGAGGCGTGGTCACTGGGATAAACCAGGGCCAGTCTTCCCACTTCCCCATTTTTTTCCCTGAAAATTTTTACAATATTTTCAGGGATATCTTTTAAGGCAATTGTTTTTCCTACAAATTCTTTTTTAAACCTTTCCACTTCCTGCTTTTGTTCTTCATTTAAAAAATTCATAGAACTGTCTTCAAGCAGTTTTCTTGTGCTTTTGAGCAGTTCTATTTTTTGTTCCTGATCTTCCGGAACATAAGAGTAAAGTGATTTACAATTTTGTACCATTCTTTGTTCGGGAGGATCCATCTCCGATCTTCGCATTATTTCTTTACACAAAGGCAGCGCCTGGTCGGCCCGATCTAATAGGAGCACTGCAGGGCTCACGGAACTGCCAAAAATAGCACGCACTCTATCTCCCAGTTTGTCTTGCTCCGCAATGGCCTGGCCCTTGGTTTTCACCTTCAGGTTATTGAAATTGTATTCCAGGGAATGCGGAATAAAATAAATAAGCAAAGGAACACAGAGGATTGAAAAAACAAGTCCCGCATACACCGCAGGCCTTGCATGTTTTTGAAAAAGTTTTACCAGAGGGGTCATGAGTGAAAGATTAAAACGGGGGACATGGTCTTCTTTCACCACCGGTAAAATCTGTTCAGTAATACTTAAAAAGACAGGAAGCACCGTGTAGGTGGCCACCCAGCAGGCGAACATTCCTAATCCCCCAATGAAACCGAAATGAGAAAAACCTCTCACCTGGGTCATCAAAAGGGCTTCAAAGGCCACGGCGGTATTGAGGCTTGAGGCCAGGGTTCCCGAGAAAGTGCTGCGCAGCGAAATTTCCAGTGCCTGCAAAGAAGATTTCTTGCCCTTGCGTTCCTCCAGATAACGGGCCATGAAGATGAGACTATAATTGATTCCGTTGCCCACGATGATCGATCCCAGAAAAGCCGTTTGCGTCGTTAAATAGCCGATCTCTCCTTGGGTGATCGCAAAAGTCCAGGCGACGCCGTTGGCAATGGCCCAGGCCATGAGCACCACCATGCGCAGTCGTCTGAAATAGACAAAGACGGCCAGGGCCACCAAAAAAATACACAAGAGGGCGGTTTCGACGATGTCATCGATGAGGGTTTGATATTCAAACAGGGTCCTTCGAAATTTGCCTGTGTAATCTACTTTTATTGAAGGATCATAACTGCCGGGATTCAATTCCTGCACGGTGCTTTGTACCTTGTCCAAAAGTTTTTTGGCAAACTCCACTCCCGAGGCCGCGCCCGGGGGCTTTAAGACCACCGCCATTAATTTTCCCTTTTCACCAAAAAAATAGCCATCGATGTACTCATCATACTGGCTGGTTTTTCCCTTGTATTTATCTTCAATATCCTTGGTGGAGAAAAGGCTGTTCTGTTCTTCGCTGTCTGTAAAATCTAAATACAGGCCCGAAGTTTTGAGTTTTTCTCTTTGAATGCGTTTGTCCAGACGATCATGAATTTCCTGAAGGTCTTCCAGATTCAGATAAAGAAATTTATTTTCTTCAAAAAATTTCTTGGCTTCCGAAACATTGTAATCAATTTGATACACATATTCTGGCGGATATTGTTTGAGCTTCGCCACCAGGTCGTTTGCAAAACGAATCGAGTTTGGGGGATTGTCCGATTCAATGGCAATAATCAGAGATCCTTCTCCGCCCACCCTTTCAATAATTTTGTCCAAATCTTTTATGCTCTGAAAGTTGGAGGGGAGGAGTTCCTTGAAATCACTTTTGAGTTTGAGCTGACTGGCCTGCAATAAGCTAAAGACAAACAAGGCAATAAAAAGCAGGGCAAGAGACCACTTTGCGCGGTAAATAAAATGGGTATAGGTTTTAAACATAAATTTTCCCTATAACAGAAAAAATAAAATAATCTCCTTAAATTTTTGCTGGGGGATAATTTTCAGGTTCGTCGTGTCCGTACGGCAAACACCATTCCCAGCGCCAGTGCGCTGGCTACGCCCATCGCGGTGAGCAGGGGGCTGTGCAGGTACATGCCCAGACCAGCGGCAGCAAAGCCCAGCGGAGTCTGAATGCCTCCTCCTGCAGATCCACCTCTGCCCCGTTTCACAACCGTAGGAATTGCAGGAGTGGATTGCCCTGCAGCTTCTTCTTCCTCAACCCCATCGTTATTTTCAGTATCAATTCTTACTCGTCTCGGAGCTTCTGGGGCTATTTTTTTTGCCTTAAGAAACTCTTTGAGGGCAGCCCCTTCATCAGCATCCAAGTGATCCAATATTTTTTGAATTGCCTGGTGCAAGTTCCCGAATTTTTTGTCTTGCAGCAGGGGCTGCAATAAATTTTGCCAGGCCGCCACTTCCGCATCTGCGAAAGAATCTTGTGTAGTCTGCAGCAGTGCCCCGGATTCCACGACGACCCTTAATACCTTGTGGGCCAGCACAGGGTCTCTGCCCTCACTTTTTTCTTTTTCAATCCACTTCCGGATATTTCGGACGAGTCCCGCCCACTCTTGAGGGAACTGAGTTGCGTGGTGCTTTCCGAGGAGAACCTGCACAAAGGGGGTGTTGTCCAACAGAGAATCCAGTGGGATATTTCCCAAAAGGGCCAGGTAAGAACGAAGTGCGTCAGGAGAAACTTGCGATCTTAATGTGTTGGCAATCTTAGTTTCTTCAGACAGTGCATTCTGTGCATAATAAAGAGCAGCGTAAGCGTTCTGCTGGGGACCCCCTATTTTTCCATCCCCAGGCCAACAGTGCAGGCCTATGCGAATAAGTCCAATTGAGGGATCTAGCTCAAGTCGTCGATCTCTTTTTTCCAAATCTTCAACGGAAAATCTCCCTGCTGTAAGGGCCTCCATGATTATCGATACGAATGCATACCAGCCTAGCGGGCTATACAGAGTTTCTCTTGATAGTTTTTGATACACGAGTTCACGCCGCTCGCGGTATTTCAAGATAGCCCGCCTGGCCCCGGATATCGAATTGGCGCGGAGTGCCGCATGCAGTAATGTTTTGAATTCCACATCGAACCAATTTTGTTTATCATAGTCATCTTTCGGGATAGCTTCTCCAACCATCTGCCGTCCCTCTCTGCTCTTCAGGAAATCGAGGATGGCTATCTTGCGATTCATCTGCAGGCCATGTCCCAGGTTCTGACCCCTGGATTCTCCTTCTGCAAGGGCTTCTTCCACTATTTGTCTCAAACTGATTGAATTTCTTTGCGTGGCCTGGGCGATTGCGTCCTTGCCCCTGGCCAGGGATTTTATAAAGGCCTGCCCGGCATTTCTGCGTTGGGCACTCAGTCCTGTTTCGAGCATTGGGGCAGCGGGGTGGCTGGTCCGGTAAACGCCAGCGTGATCCATTTGAGTGGGTGTGCGGGAAATTCCAAAACGGGAAAACATCCAAAGCAGCATTTGCGGAGGAAAATTGTACTTTGCAAGCCCTCGGACCAGGATTGCCGACAAGAGAGGATTTGCTTCCAACCCGAAATGTTGTGCAACACCTGCTGCCAGGCGAGCAAAACGATTTGGACTTGCTACAACCGCCCAGGCGCTGAGCAGGACGGGGAAAATGAGAGCTTCTCCAGCCATTATTGCTTCTGTCAAACGGAAGGTGTAACTGTTGTGTAGAGCAATCATTCTTGATTGAAGTGCTGGATTAGTATTCGTTGCAATGTCCAACACGGCCAAGAGCACCGCGCGTTTCCTCCTAGTCTCTGTATCAGTGTATTTTTCTATTTGTTCCAAGTAAGAACGAACTGCGTCTATCACTTCTGGGGAGAGTTGGAGAGTGTCTCCTACCGATACAAAATGACAGAGTAAAGAGCTTCGAAGTGTTTTTCCTAGTTCGGTGTGTCTACCCGCAACATCTATCGGGTAGAACAGATCCTTTCCGTCCTTACGGTGTTGAGCAACTTTGTGGCTAATCTCAGCTCGCACACGATCTCTCAGCTCAGCATCGTGGGGAAGCTTTTCGTGTGTGCCCAGCAGGAAAGCTGCCAAAACCCTCCCCGAAGGAGGGCCTTTACGAATGGCCACCATCGCCAGAGGTGCTGCCACTAACGCCAACAGACCAAGGCCCGCAAGCACCGGGCTGTGCATAGCCACGGCCAAACCCAGCAGACCGGCACCCGGAACAGTAAACACGCCGTCTCCTCCCGGCCCGCCACGGCGTGCGGCGCGGGGGGCTGCGGGTGACTGTGCTTCTACTACTTCTTCTCCTTCTCCCTCTCCCTCTCCCTCCCCATCCAGTCTAACACGAACACCGGTAGTTGCTTGTGCAGGTGCGGGATTCTGTGTTGTTACATCAAATCCCCGTGATTGGAGAAAATTTTTAATCCAAGTGGCGGCTTCAATTTCTGCAGGGGTGCGCGCGAGGTCGCTAGCCGAAGAAGCAAGACGCTGTAAGAAGCGCCGACCTGCCTCACTCTGTGAGGCTTGAGTGGCCTTGAAAAAATTTTCCATAACCGCCGTAGGGTATTGGTGTTTTAAAAAATGACGTGCAAGCGCTTCACTCAGATAACCCTTTTTGTTTTCCTCCTCGAGCTCCAAAAAACGAATCAGGATTGGTGGCACATCATCATCCCTGCCAAAGGACATCAGGTCTTCCAAGAATTTGTCCATTTCAGCGAGGGGCATTTCACCCAAGATGCGGGCGATTTCCTGGCGGATGGGGAACCCTTTTGCCGGATTGGCTAGTGGATACAAGACCCTTTTCACCCAATAGCGCGAATAACCGTCAAGCGAGTTGCCTTGACCTATCAAGTTGGCAATATCCTGCGTTCCAAAATCTTCAGGATGATGGATTGCAATAGAATAAAAATAGCTTGTCTCCGAACGGGGGATCTTTTCTGCAAGATAGTCCAAGCTCGCTCTTCTTTCTTTGGCAGCCCTTTCCCCGGTTTGTTTTCGCAGGAATTCCAGAACATGGGCATTACTTTTTTCCGCTCGTCTGTTCTCTTCTGCCCTTTGGGCACGATAACGCTCGAGTATTTGTTCAACCACCGGCACGGTTTCACGAACCGTGCCCCCTTTTTGAAACACGGCTGTGTAAACTTCATGCAACAACAGTTCGTTTTGCGGCAAACTCCCCTCTTGTGGCAAGTGCCCATCCCATACTTGTCTGAGCTTCTGGGTAAAGAGCAAGTATCTCTGTGCCAGTGCCAAGGCTTCTTGGCCGGTTTTTGCGTGATCCAAAATTTGTTGGATCAACAGCAGCTTCACAGATTTTGTCTTTGTCATTCCAGTTGAGATCATGATTTTATCAATCAGTCGCCACATTCGACGATCCACCACTGTACGCACCACTTCTTCTTTTCCCTCAGCCATGGCATTAGCAAACATTTTGCGAAAGTGGTTTCGCTGCTCTTCGTCAGTCCAAGTAAACGGTATAAGGCAACTATCCTCATCCAGACGCATTGGGTAGTGGATCTCACTCCAATAGGGATGGCCGGGCTCTAAGCATTCCTCCAGCACCTGACGCTGGGCCTCAGTTAAGGCCGTTTGCGCCTGGGCCTGTTGATGGGCAGGATCAGCACTTTGCCGATAAACAGGCCCCAACGGTAGAGAATTGTTTTCCTTCGCTTTCCTCCCCGGCAGGCGCGTGGCTTCGTCGCGCCTCCGTTCGGCTTCTTTGGCGCTTAGGTGATCCATCGGAGGCCTATTTCCTGAAATCGCTGCTGCCGCTCGCCGGAATAACCCTGGGCCACGGTAGGAGTTGCCAAAAAGCACTTCTCCCAGGTGGTGAAAAAATTCGCGAGGGCCTTCACGACTAGTCGCCATCGCCAGAGGTGCTGCCACTAATGATAACAGACCAAGGCCCGCAAGCACTGGGCTGTGCATGGCCACGGCCAAACCCAGCAGGCCGGCGCCTGGAACAGAAAACATGCCGCCTTCTCCCGGCCCGCCACGGCGTGCGGCGCGGGGGTCTGCGGGCGACTGTGCTTCTACTTCTCCTTCTCCCTCCCCCCTCGCGGGGGAGGGTTGGGGAGAGGGGGTCAGTTCGACTCGAACGTGGGTGGTTTCACGGCGATCCTTACGCCATGCGGTTCTTAGGATATTCGCCAAACGCGCAAAGTGTCCTGGTGTGAATACCGCAGCGGCTGCAGAGGACATCATTTCAGCCACAGTCCCTGTTGTCCCCCTGCCACGAGTAACAAGCTCTGCTTGCTGTCTCCAGCTCACCCAGGCCACGTCCGCGCCGTTCAGCGCCATTACACTTTGTTCAACAGAGCTCAAGCTGCTGCTGCTACTCCGATAGGGAGAAGTGGGAGTTGTTTGAAGGAACAACTTTTTGTCCCGCACTTCGAAGGTAAAGCGAACCGCAGAGGGGTCCTCCGAGCTTACTGCCTCTCCCGTATGAGGATTCAGAAACACCATAAAAGCGCCTGACTCTACCCGTGCAGCATCTACCGCCTTCCAAACCGCCAGACGAATCTGCCTGTGGGGAGTACCAGTGGCAAAAAAATCGGGAGTCAAACGCCCTTCAAATTGCCGTTTTTCGCATGTTTCTAAAGCATCCCGCGCCATGCGACGAACCCATGAATCTTCATTCCCCAAGAAGGCAACCATCAAAGGCTCCACCACACGGGCGTCTCCGAGCCTACCCAAAGCCTGCGCTGAAGATGCGCGAACCTCTGGATCTTTATCCTCCCTTAAGGCAGCAATATTTGCTGTTACTTTAGGATCAACTGCCCCTTCAACGGAATGTTCGGGTGATGCAGGTTCTTTGCCCCCAACCTCGCCCGGAGGCTTAGCTGCCATGGACAAGGCCGTTCCCGCTGAGAGATTCAGAAGGCTTGAGACAAGATGGGGTAATTGAGGACCGTAGTTTGTTAGAAATTCGGTGACAAAATGGGTGTGCCCGTAAAAGAAGGCCAGACTTTTTTGCATCCAGGGCATTTGGGGCATTCGGGCGGGAGCCTCTAATTCTCTGTGAGGTCCGGTGGTTTCTTTGCTTTGTAGGGGCGGGGTTTCCGCATTTTCGCCTTCTCGTGCGGGCGATTCGTGAATTGCCCCTACAGTTTTACCGCCTCCCTCTCCTTGCCCATTATCAATCGACGCCAAACCTGTTTGGCCTTCCAATCGATTCAGAAAGCCAGGTGTGGGATCTACTGAATCCTGTGGGTGAAGTGTCGGATCAGAAGCGATGTCAGAAGATGCAAAGGCCACTTTGCCAGGCGTATGGGCTAAATCTTGAGGGTGAGGGTCAGAAGTTGTGGCTCTTTTTCTGCGGTAAAAAACCACATGGTCTCGTGTGTCCAGCCAATTAGGAATATCGACCTCTTCAACCACCTCCCAGTCCTCATCCAGTATTTTAAAAAATCGATCGTCACCGTTGGCTCCCCCCCTCTGGGCTTCCCCAACAAAAATAAATTTCTCTCCACCCTGTACTTGGAAAGCACCCAATGCCTCGAATGCCATCTCATCTTTCGGGGGCCAAATCATCAGGAGTACTTTGGTCTCAGGATGGGTCTCCAGGGCTCTCCAATGTGATAATGGTTCAACATCTGTATAGGTTTGCGCTGCCCTTTCAGAGGGTAAAATACGCCGAACATCATGGGTTCGAAAACCATCGGTAGCAATAACACGGGCATCTTGTTTTTTTAGTAAAGCTGCCCAAAGTCCTCTTCCAGCACCAACCTCAAGCATCTCTTCTTTCCCTACAAATTTTGCAATAGCTTCAATCGCCTTTTGGGTAGGCACTGCCCAAGCATAGCGCTTGACAAAATTTTCTCGAGCCTCAACGTTGTTACGTGTATCTGAGGTAGGTGCTGCAGTGTTGAGGTCACCCCAAGTGGGAAGTTTTCTGTGAACAGTAGATCTATCTGAGGGGGCAGAAGGTGGTTGTGAGAATCTGTCTTCACCCATAAACCCCATAAGCCCAAAATCACTTGGAGCCACCAACCCTCCCCTTGGATGTGGATCAAAGGGGTTTGCCGCACCAGCTCCGTTCATCTCTGCTTCGAGCCGCCCCGGCAACATACCCTCATGTTGATAGCCAAAGGGATTATCGACGTCATTTAGACGACTTGAAAAAACCCGCGCTCTTGGACCGGGGGTGTTAGCCCTTTCGTTAGACTCCTCCCGAACTGTCGTAGTCACATTGGGTGCAGCAGGCATCTCTAACACATCTTTTTCTCTAGCGGTTTGGGCATCACGGGCAGTGGCCGTTTGCTTGTCTAGTTCGCCTCGAACGTGGGTGGGTTCTTCCGCAAACGCGAGTTGCAGCAGTTCTTGAACATCCTCTTCATTGAGGAGGTCTCCCTTGTCGGCAAGTTCCATCTGCTCCAAAAAAGTTGTCCATGCCTCGGATTCAACTCCTTCAGCTTTCGCCTGCCTTCCATGCGTCAACAATTTGTTAATTAATAAACTGCGTTGTGCGGTCTCAAGACCAGGTAATCCCAACATCAAGGGCAAGGGCGAGTTTCCAGATTCCAATCCCTCTATCAAGGCATGCACCAAATCAGCAGCAAATACCTTTTCGTTGCTTAACGAACTTGATGCAAACCATCCTCCTATTTCGGCTCCTCCTAAAAGGTACTGTCTCGCTAAGTCTAGCCTTTGCTGCAAATCCAGCCAGTCACTGCAATGCTGCAAAACTGCAACCCGGTCAGAAACATCTACATGTGTGGTAACAAATTTCACCAGGCGATTTCTCACCTGAACATCCAAGTCTCTGCCGCGCCAAGTTAAAAACATTGCGGCTATTGAACGCTCGCTTCCCAGCAATTCCTGAGCCCTAAATTGACCTTCTCTCTCTTCATACGCGGCCAGAAAAATTCTAGCGACTTTATTCAAGACTTCAATTGGTTCTTTCTCCAAAGGATCAGAAGTGATGTTACATATCCTCCTCGGAGACTTCATGAGAGCCGCTACATCTAGCTGCGACCGGTTTTCCCGAACACCCTTCTTTGCAGCTCCCGTTGGGACATCCTCAAATTCGATATCTGTAGGGGCACGCGAGGCTATTTCTTTAATAGCCTCGCGAACCGTTGTTGTTCCTGTGAATAATTCCAGGAAAATCCGTTCTCTTAGATCCGAGTCGTGGGGGCGGTTCACAAGTGCATACAGCGCCAAGCTTGTTTTTCCTTCTGTAGTCAAGCCTTGTGCAAAACGCAGATATCTCTGTGCCAGGTCCCAGGCTTCTTGGCCGGTTTTTGAGTGATCTAAAATTTGTTGGATCAACAGCAGCTGTAAATCTTCTCCAATTCGCACTCCGGTTGTGTCTATGATTTTTTCAATCAATTTCCGCATCGGACGACCTGCCATAACACGTACCACCTCTTCTTTGTCCTGAGCGATGGCTTCGGTAAATATTTTGCGAATCCGGTCCAGCTCTACTGCTTCCCTTGTACGCCGATGCTTAGATTTGCCTTGGGGCAGGGGCCCATTTTGGAAATTTCGAGTGGCAGCCTCCACCGCCTGACGCTGGGCCTCAGTTAAGGCCGCTTGCGCCTGGGCCTGTTGATGGGCA